>JBGPID010000078.1:0-10347 GCA_041484725.1 Geobacteraceae bacterium
ACAACTCCCCGTCCGCCCTAGATCCCTACGGTGGGGCGCTTACCGGCATCGTCGGCGTCAATCGTGACCCATTCGGCACCGGCAAGGGGGCGCGGCTCATCTTCAATACCGATGTCTTCTGCTTTGCCGACCCGTTTTACGACAGGCCGCTGCCGCCGCGCCTTCTCCACCCGCGCCGCATCTACGAGGGGGTGGTGGAAGGTGTGGAGCACGGCGGCAACAAGAGCGGCATTCCGACGGTGAACGGCTCTCTCGTCTTCGATCCCCGTTTTGCCGGGAAGCCCCTGGTCTTCTGCGGCACCGCCGGGATCATGCCGGCGCTGATAAACGGCGAGCCGTCACATCTCAAAAAGATCAACCCCGGCGATCTGATCGTCATGGCCGGCGGCCGCATCGGCAAGGACGGCATCCATGGCGCCACCTTCTCTTCCGAGGAACTCTCTGAATCATCGCCGGTCAGCGCGGTGCAGATCGGCGACCCGATCACCCAGAAACGGATGTTCGACTTCCTCATCCGCGCCAGGGACAGGGGCCTTTATAATTTCATCACCGATAACGGCGCCGGGGGGCTTTCCTCTTCCGTGGGGGAAATGTCCGCCGAGTGCGGCGGGTGCCGAATGGACCTGGCGCATGCGCCCCTCAAGTATCCGGGACTCGACCCCTGGGAAATTCTGATTTCCGAGGCCCAGGAGCGGATGAGCCTGGCTGTGCCGCCGGAAAAGATCGACGAGTTCAAGGAGATGGCTGACCGGTTTGGCGTCGAGGTCACGGTCCTCGGCGAGTTCACCGATTCGGGTTATTTCCATATCCTCCACGGCAGCCGCACCGTTGCCTATCTTCCGGTCGCGTTCATGCACGAGGGGCTTCCTCCCCTTGAGCTTTCGGCGAAATGGGAACCGCCGCGCCATGAGGAGCCGGTGGTCCGTGTGAAAGACGACTACACCGGCGACCTTCTCAGGCTCCTTTCCGTCCTCAACATCTGCTCGAAAGAGTCGGTGGTGCGCCGCTACGACCATGAGGTGCAGGGTGGCTCTATAGTCAAGCCCTTTACCGGTGTGGCTAACGACGGCCCTTCCGACGGGGCGGTGGTCCGCCCCATCCTCGGCTCTTTCGCCGGGGTGGTGACGGCCCACGGGATCTGTCCCCGCTACAGCGACATCGACACCTACCATATGACTGCCAATGCCATTGACGAAGCGCTGCGCAACTATGTCGCGGTGGGGGGCTCCCTCGACCTAGTTGCCGGTCTCGACAACTTCTGCTGGTGCGATCCGGTCCTTTCGGAAAAGAACCCCGACGGCCCATACAAGATGGCCCAGCTGGTGCGGGCGAACCAGGCCCTCTACGATGTCTGCCTCGCCTATTCGCTCCCCCTCATCTCCGGCAAGGACTCGATGAAGAACGACTTCCATGACGGCGTCACGAAGATATCCATCCCTCCCACAATTCTCTTTTCGGTAATCGGCAGGATCGAGGATGTGAGGAAGGCCGTGACCATGGATGTGAAACGCGCCGGCGACCTGGTCTATCTTCTCGGCAAGAGCGGTGACGAACTGGGGGGGTCCGAGTATTTCGCCATGAATGGCTCTATCGGCAACAGGATCCCCATAGTCGATACGGCCAAGGCCTATCGCCGCTATCGCGCCTTTCACCAGGCAATCGTGGCGGGTGTAGTCGCTTCCTGTCACGATCTCTCCGACGGCGGTCTGGCTGTGGCCGCCGCAGAATCCGCCTTTGCCGGCGGTTACGGCATGGCCATCGAACTTGACCGGCTCCTCTGGAAGGGGGACACTGCAGGGAAGAACGATACGACGCTCCTCTTTTCCGAGTCCGCCTCCCGGCACCTGGTAACGGTCCATCCTGAAAACCTGGGACGATTCGAGGAGATCATGTCAGGCAACTGCTTTGCCTCCATCGGCGTCGTGACCGGCGAACCGTCGCTGATCGTCACGGGGATGAAAGGCGGAGTCATTATCAAGGCTGGCTTGGCGGAGCTGAAGGAAAGCTGGCAGAAGACCCTGAGGGAGTTGTAGCATGAAGAAGGCAAAAGCGATCGTAATAACCGGCAACGGCACCAACTGCGAGATGGAGGCGGCCAATGCCTGCCGGCTGGGGGGATTCGACGAGGCGGCCATAGTCCATATTTCCGAGCTTCTCTCGGGCAATGTGCGACTGGACGACTTTCATTTCTTGAACCTCACCGGCGGTTTTCTCGATGGGGACGATCTGGGAAGCGCCAAGGCCCAGGCAAACCGTTTCAAATATGCCAGGGTTGATGAGGTGAAAGAACATCTCCTCGACCAGCTGTTGCGTTTCATCACCGACGGCAAGCCTATTCTCGGCGTCTGCAACGGATTTCAACTGATGGTCAAGATGGGACTGCTCCCCGCCCTCGGCGGCAACTACATCGAACAGACAGCGACCCTTACATTCAACGAATGCGGCCGTTTCCAGGACCGCTGGGTATATCTGAAAAACAACCCTGCATCTCCGTCGATCTTTACCAGGGGGATCGGCAAGGGTATCTACCTGCCGATCCGGCACGGCGAGGGTAAGTTCGTGCCGGCATCCGCGGCAGTGCTGGAAGAAATTGAACAGGGGAACCTGGCGGTCCTTAAATATTCCGATTCCGGTTATAATGCCCCGACCATGGATTTCCCCTTGAATCCCAACGGCTCGTTAAACGCCATTGCCGGCATTTGTGATGAAACCGGGCGGCTCATGGGGATGATGCCACACCCCGAGGCCTTTTATCATCGCACCAACCACCCCCGCTGGACCCGGGAAGATCTGCCTGAGGAGGGGGACGGCCTCATCCTGTTCAGGAATGCCGTTGACTATGTGCGACGCCATCTGTTATAGGGTGTTTCGTCTTAAAAAGGGAAAGCAAGGAGTATAATCAAGCCATGGAATTCAAACGACCAACGGAAGAATGCGGGATCTTCGGTATTTTCAACCATCCCGAAGCCTCCAACCTTACCTATCTCGGACTCTACGCCTTGCAGCATCGCGGCCAGGAGAGCTGCGGCATTGTTTCCTCCGACGGGGTGGGACTCCACTCCCATAAAAACATGGGGCTGGTGGCCGACGTATTCGGCAATGAAGAGATCTTCAAGAGCCTGCCGGGAAAGTCGGCAATCGGCCATGTCCGTTACTCGACGACCGGCTCTTCGGTGCTGAAGAACGTACAGCCGATAATGGTCGACTACTCCCGGGGGTCGATTGCCGTCGCCCATAACGGCAATATAGTCAATGCCCAGATCATCAAGGACGAACTGGAGGCCTGGGGATCGATTTTCCAGACTACCATGGATACCGAGATCATCGTCCACCTGCTTGCCACCTCCAAGGCCAGTTCGCTACTGGAGAGGATTACCGACGCCCTCTTCCGGATAAAGGGGGCCTATTGCCTGCTGTTCCTCACCGAGACCCGGATGGTTGCCGTCCGCGACCCGCACGGTTTCAGGCCCCTCTGCCTGGGTAAGCTCGGGGATGCCCATGTGGTCGCTTCCGAGAGCTGTGCCCTGGATCTGATCGAGGCCCGATTCATCAGGGAGATTGAGCCGGGAGAGATTGTCATCATCGACAAAAACGGGATGACTTCCCATTTCCCCCTGAAAAAGGTCGAGCCGACCCCCTGTATTTTCGAGTTTGTCTATTTTGCCCGTCCCGATTCCTATATCTTCGGCAAGAACGTCTACATGGTGAGGAAGGAGCTGGGGCGGCAACTGGCCCGGGAGCTACGGGTAGAGGCCGATGTAGTGATACCGGTCCCGGATTCCGGATTTCCCGCGGCCATGGGATATGCGGAGGAATCGGGCATCAGGCTGGAATTGGGTCTGATCCGCAACCATTATGTCGGACGCACATTCATCGAGCCGCAACAGTCGATCCGGCATTTCGGCGTCAAGATAAAACTGAATCCGGTGCGCGAGGTACTCGAAGGGAAACGGGTGATTGTAATCGATGATTCCATTGTGCGCGGGACCACCTCGCGCAAGATCGTCAAAATGGTGAGAAACGCCGGGGCAAAAGAAGTGCACGTCCTCATATCGTCACCTCCGACCAGCTATCCCTGTTATTACGGAATTGATACGCCGAACCGGAAGGAACTGATCTCTTCATCACATACCCTGGAAGAAATAACAAAATACATAACGGCCGACTCTCTCGGTTATCTTTCGCGGGAAGGGCTTCTGCAGTCGGTCGGCATGGAAAACAGCAATTATTGCCGCGCCTGTTTTAGCGGGACTTATCCGGTCAAATTCCCGAAGCCGGCGCCTGAGCCGCAAATGGGATTATTTGAGGAAGGAATGGAGGTAAAATGAATGAACGGGAACGACTGAAAAAAATCATCATCGACCTTTCCTATGAGAAAAGAAAGGTAACCCTTGCTTCCGGACGGGAGAGCGACTTCTATTTCGACGGCAAACAGACCACACTCCACCCGGAGGGTGGGTACCTGACAGGCAAGCTCTTCTTTGCAGCGATCGCGGACGTGGCGGATATCGAAGGGGTCGGCGGATTGACCCTGGGCGCCGATCCGATCGCGACGGCCACCGCGGTTGTGAGTTTCCTGGAAGGTCGGCCAATACCGGCCTTTATCATCCGCAAGGAGCCGAAGGGGCACGGCACCGGCGCATGGCTGGAAGGGAGAAAGAACCTGCGGCCCGGGGCGAAGGTAGTTATCGTCGAGGATGTGGTGACTACCGGCGGCTCCTCCATGAAGGCCGTGAGAAGGGCCGAGGAAGAAGGGCTGAAGGTCCTCGGCGTGGTCACCCTGGTGGACCGCGAAGAAGGGGGGAGGGAGAATATCGAAAAGGAAGGGTACTGGCTAAAGGCCATATTCACCAAATCGGAGATACTCGCATAAGGTGCTGCGCGCTCCCCTCAGCGTGCGATAAATAAACCTGAAACCGGCAATTATCCACGAAGCTTCGTGGATCGACTGCTTTCCCAGGATGAAAAGGCGATGGTGATCCGTCGCCTTTTCATATTGATCAAATTATGAAGATGGAAGCAATTCTGCAAGAATATGGCGAGCTGCTCCGGAAAGTTGACAGATGGTTCGCCGCCTGCACGGGAAGGCATCCTTCCGCCATCTCCTGTCGAACCGGCTGCTCGGAGTGCTGCCGCGCCCTTTTCGATATCACGCTGCTGGATGCCTGGTATCTGAAGCACGGCTTTGACAGACTCGATGCAGCAACAAAAGCCGACGTCCTTGTTAAGGCGCAGGAACGTCTGGTCTCATTGCAGAGGTTTTGGCCTGATTTCGATGCGCCTTATCTGCTCAACTACCGGCCGGAAGAGGAATGGGAGATCCTGATGCCGGACGATGACGAAACTCCCTGCCCTCTCCTCGGCGCGGACGGAAGGTGCCTGGTCTATGACTATCGCCCCATGACCTGCCGCCTGCACGGATTGCCGCTGGTCGATATTTCCGGAGAGGTTTTGCATGAGGAATGGTGCACACTCAACTTTACCGGGAGTAACCCTCTCGGACTGAAGGATCTGCGCTGGGAGTTCAACGTGCTGTTCAGGGAGGAACTGCTGATTTTCAGAGACCTTACCTTTAAACTGTTCAAGCTTAGAGTGAACGAGCTTGACACCTTCATCCCGACCGCTCTCCTCATCGATTTCGAACGTTTCCCATGGCGAAAGTGGCAGCGAGAGAATCCTCTTCTCTTTTCCGATTGACCCGGAATTAGAGGTGAAACGGATTGTAAATGGTTTTGACATCGCTGATGTTGGCTCATGGAAAAACACGACTTGATTTCGGTATTATCCGCTTTCATCCCATTCATCTGTGGTTCCAATAGGTTTTTAAGACTTTGAAACTCGGATACACGCAGATGAAAATAGATGTTAACCCTACTACTTCACAATCAATGTCATGATGCAGCCTTGCAGCGCACACATTTTTGTTTGCGGCCGACACATGAAAAAGCCCGGAACCCCACACCGTGGAACCAGGCATACATACTTCCATTAAGCAGATCGGTGCTGCTATGATGCTGTTACCGACTTATCCGGCTGGATGGTCATTTTCAATCCCATACCGTGAAGGATGGAGAGCAGGTTTGACAGAGCTGGATTGCCACCGGTAGAAAGCATACGGTATAAGCTTTCTCTCTTTACGTGCGCCTTTTCAGCAACAGCGGCCATGCCTCCCTCTGCCTCTGCTATGTTGCGGAGCGCCAAAAGTAATGCGTCTTTATCTCCTTCTTCGATGGCAGCATTAAGATATCCGGCGGCGTTTTCCGGGTCTTTAAGCCATTGGATATGTTCTGTATGGTAATCGCCTGTTATCCTTGCCATTGCTATCCCTCCTTTTGCCACACCAGAAAAGGAGCATTACCGTTTTCGTCAAGGTAGTATTCAAGGCGGTATGGCGTTTCAGTCATGGTTAATTGTAGATTATATGCTACAAAACGTCAAGCGGATAGTGTGGATTCGAGGAATATCATGCGCTTTTATTTGTAGGATGTGGGGACAAGAGGGATTTTGGGTCAGGCTTCCAAGTTGCCAAGTTGAAAGGAAGCTGTTAGTCCTTGCTCACCCCTCCAGAATCGCCCTGACCTTGTCCACCACTTCTTCCAGGACCGGTCTCGATACCTTCCCCTTCTTCTCCGCTTTTCTTACCTGCCAGTCCAGGCTCTTCACCTGGTCTGCAAGAATCACCCCCCGGATTTTTGCGGTCCCTTCGACGGCAACTTCAAAGGGGTATCCCTTCACCTGGGTGGTGATAGGGCAACAGAGCATCAGACCGGTCTTTCCGTTATAGTTCGCCGGAGATAGTACGAACGCCGGCCGGCGCCCCGATTGTTCGTGTCCTGCCTGCGGATCAAAATCAAGCCAGACAACATCTCCTCTTTCCGGGACATATCCGATCTTCTTCACCAGATCTCCTTCCCTGCCGGTATGCCGGTTGAAACCTCGGAGTGGATATTATCTTTCGTGACTCCCGCAAGCAGACTATCGAGAGAAAATCCCTTCATCCGGACCGGCTTGATGATGATAAGGTTATCTTCACGGACGATCTCGACAGGGGAGTCGGCTTCGATGCCGCACTCCTCGGCCAATGTTTTCGGCAGGCGTACAGCCAGGCTGTTGCCCCATTTCTGCGCTTTCGCGAGCATTTGCATTACCTTCTTTCCCGCTTTCTGCGGCGGTGGCTTTCCTTGTTATTAAAAGACTAACATAGTATATACATTGTATCAACAAATATTACGAAGGAAATAGTGAAGTGGACGCGGCAGATTTATTAACGGAAGCAGGTCTCACGCGGACCCAAAGGGCCTAAAGGAGGAAAATAGGGACACTCCCCAGATTTTGAGAAATATTGGGTCTGGCTTACAAGTTGACAAGTTGAAAGATGGGTCGGAACCCGGTTTATTAGACCCTTTCCTTCCAGTATCCCGGCTCACGTCTCAGGTGCATCACGGCGATAATTTCTATCCGATCCGCTCGATCACGAAACAGGACTCCGAAAGGAAAGATTCTTGTCAGGCAACGTCTGACATCCCCATCAATGACGGGATAAAGTCGCGGGTTGATTCTTATGCGTGCAAGACTGTCTTCAACGGAAGATAGTAATCGTTTACCCAGCTCCTCCTGTTGGCCCTCATAATACACCGCCGCCGCGATAAGCTCGGCATCGGCTTCAGGATGAAAGAATACCGCAATCATTTTAGCGCCGAATAAGCCCGTGACAGGACGACCTCAGCAGGAATAAGTTCGGTCAATCCTTCGTCTATTTCCTTACACCGTCTGATAATCTCTTCGCGCCATTCCGGTGAGACCTCTCCTGATTCCTCAAGATCTAGACTCTCTATCAGCCTCTCCGCAACAAGTGCACGCAACTGTGTCGGAAGTTGTAATGCTTCGGCAATGATTTTTTCCGCTGGAAGTCCCATAGACTTTTCCTCTCTTGCCATTAAAGTCAGCAATGGAGATGTGAATACATCCTTACAACGGGGAGTATATCATCCCTCCCAGAAAACCGCCAAAAAAATTTGGATAACAAAAGACAAAACAGGGGGATTTTGGTTCTTCCAAGTTGACAGGTTGATAGGAAGTGAATTCGGGGGACACCAAACTTTATTCCCCTCCTACTCTCCAGCATTCTGAGCAGGATGTGGAATCAGGTTAGACTTTCTGCCACCGGTCCTTCCTACTCATTCAACAACCCCAGCCGCAGCAGCTTCTTCGTCAAGTTGTATATGTCGTCCCTGCCCCCATCGCGACGGATGCCGACCGCAACCACAACCACGATAATCTCCTCGTTTTTCACCGTATAGATAATACGGTAACGCTGGCCGACCGCCCTGATGCTGCGAAAACCAGCCAACTCTCCCAACATCGCCTTGCCTTGTTTTTCAGGCTCTTCGGCCAGACGGTCGATGACCGCGATGATCTTCTCCCTGATGCGGCGGTCTGTTATCCCGGTCAGCATACGAATGGCCGTCGGGGTAATGTTGATCCGCCAGCTCATAACCGCAGTTCCAGTTTCGCTTCATCCCAGGGGATCGCTTTCCCCTTGTCCATTTCCTTGATGCTCTGCCTGAGTTGCTCTTTCAACTCCTTGTCGCCCATAACTTCCAGGGTCTCCGCTATTGCATCATACAACTCCCAAGGCATCACTGCCAGTACCGGTTTGCCACGGCGGGTGATCTCCATGACGTCGATCTCACCATCGTGACTCAGGGTCTCCGGCAGCGATGTCAGTTGTCTTCGTGCTTCCATCATTGGTATCGTTCTGGTCATGGCGTCCTCCTGTACTGTTTAAGGTACAGTTAAGCGTTCTTGTTGTCAAGAGAGAAAAAGCAAGGTCGAATTCCTGGGAAACCATACCTAATTCTCTAAACCTCCATCCCCATAACTCGCAAACCGCCCTGCAGACGAGCTGCATGAAATCATCGTCGAGTTGGAGCAAGGGGCCTTGGGGGAATTCTGGCGAATTCGGGGGACATCCATACTTAAATTCCCCTCCCACTCTCCGGCATTCTGGGTAGGATGTGGGGGGCAGGAAAATAGCAAGTATGAAGTATGAATTATGAAGGATGTATAAGGTTTTAAGTCATCTTTTGTACTCGTCATCTTCTCCTGCACTGCTATTTGCTATCACCTTGACGACCGTTGAGCCGGGGTGATATACTTCCGGCATAAACAGTAAATTTTGCACAATTTTGAAGTTATAATCAGAACGCCTGACCTGCCTGAAATAGAGACGAGGTGCCACCATGCTCGAACGTAACAATCCACTTATTCATCAAGCAACTGCTCTCTCCCCCCTTGAACGTCTCCAGTTAGTTGACTATATTCTTGAATCGCTGGATATGCCGGATAAGGAGATCGAGAAACTCTGGGCTGATGAAGCGTCACGGCGCTGGGAAGGGTATAAGGCGGGGGAAATCAAAACCGTCTCTGCCGCGGCCTTAAATTTACCTCGTGTAGTGCCCTAGCGGATTAATGATGTCGTTGTCTTCTGAGCAGTAGCAGGAACGGTATTATCACCAGAAAAGCAACTCCCACGATGAAGAAGATATGGTTGTAGGCCAGTATCCCCGCCTGACGCTTTACCATTGCGTACAACTGAAATTGAGAAACCTTGTCGGCGGTCACCAGGTCGGCGCCCCGCGCCAGGGCCGCATGTTTCAGGGCCAGCAGCTTTTCCTGGGATTTCAGGCTGTACGGGGTAACATTAGCCACCAGGTTGTTCTGGTAAAACTGGCTGTAACGCTGCAGGAGGGTAGCGGCAACGGCGATGCCGACGCTTCCGCCGATATTGCGCAACAGGTTGAATATGCCGGTGGCATTCCCCATCTCTTCCCGCGCTATGCCGGCCAGGGTAACCGTGGTAAGCGGGACGAAGGTCATGGCGAGCCCGAAACCGAGCACGACCCGCGGCCAGACGAAATCCCAGTATGAGGCCTGCAGGGTGAGACCGCGCATCATGAACATGGCATAGGCGCCGGTCAGAAGCCCGGCCAGAACCACTTTACGCCCGTCGTAACGGCTGATGAAAACCCCCACGAACGGCATGGTGACAAGGGTCGCCACCCCACCGGGAGCAAGGACCATCCCGGCCAGGGTGGCATCGTACCCCATAAGGGTCTGGAGGAAGAGGGGGATCAGCATGATGGAGCTGTAGAGGCAGAAGCCGACCACGAACATGATCAGATTGCCGGCCGAGAAGGAGACGTTCTTGAACAGCCGCAGGTTGACGATCGGGTGCTCGTGCTTCAGTTCCACGTAGAGCAGGAAGAGAAGCGCCACGATCGAGAGCAGGGAGAAGGCGACGATGTTGGACGAGTTGAACCAGTCGTCCTGCTGACCCTTGTCCAG
>JBGPID010000079.1:0-10315 GCA_041484725.1 Geobacteraceae bacterium
CGATAAAAGACATCTCGCAGTCAATCTGGGTGAATTCGGGTTGACGGTCGGCGCGCAGATCTTCGTCGCGGAAGCAGCGCACTATTTGGAAATAGCGGTCAAAACCGGAGATCATGAGGATTTGTTTGAAAAGCTGTGGTGATTGGGGAAGGGCATAGAAATCTCCCTGGTGAATACGTGAGGGGACGAGAAAATCCCTCGCCCCTTCCGGGGTCGATTTGGTGAGATAAGGGGTCTCAAGTTCGAGAAAACCGTTGGCGTCCAGGTAACGGCGGGTACTTTGCGCCACTCGTGAGCGAAGGATGAGGTTTTGCTGCAAGAGAGGACGGCGCAGGTCGAGATACCTGTACTTCAGTCGCAGATTTTCCGAAACTTCCACATAATCGTCCAGGGTAAAGGGGAGGGGTTTGGAGCGGTTCAGTATCTTGCATTCGGCAACAATTATCTCGACCGCGCCGGTTTTCAGATTGCTATTCACCGTCCCTTCCGGCCGCGGAGCGACTTTCCCCCTGACTGCCACCACATATTCGTTGCGGATTGTCTCGGCCTTCTGGTGCGCGTCCCTGTTCAGCTCGGGATCGAAGACGATCTGGGCAATCCCCTCCCGGTCGCGCAGATCGACGAAAATGAGCCCGCCATGGTCGCGACGCCTGAGCGCCCACCCCATCAGGACCACTACCCTGCCTGCATCTGCTCCGGTCAGAGACCCGCAGTAATCAGTCCGCTTCCACTCCCGAAGAAAATCTATCACAATTATATCCCCCTCATTTGATTCATTATTTGCAAAACTTTTCAATTATACTCAAAAAGAATCCGGGCAGCAAGGAATAAAGCCCGATCACCATTAACGCTGTAGGGGCGGGTTTTAAACCCGCCCCTACAGCTATTCGTCCATAGTTGTCCGGAGTTGCTTTGTTTGCGACCGCTGTTTTTTTTCGGCCAGCCTTTTGCTTTTTTCACCATGCGGAACCTTTGTAGGAATCCTTTTCTTGATTCTGCGCTCCCTCCTGGCCAGTGCCTCTGCAAGCCTCTTCATGGCCATTTCTCGGTTTTGGAACTGGGAGCGGCTCTCCGAAGCCTGGGCGACGATACCGGTCGGGAGGTGACGGATCCTTACAGCGGAATCGGTGACGTTTCTGTGTTGTCCGCCGGGACCGGAGCCCCGGTAAAACTCAATCTTCAGATCGGCTTCCTTAATCTCGATTGTCATGCTTGCCTCTTGGACCGCATTCTTTTGGTTGACATGTTATTCTGTACGTATAAATATACCCGTTATATCAATTGAGGTAAACCTATGAATGCCGTTGCGCTTCTCGAAAAGTATTTTCCCTGGCCGGATGCTTTACAGATTATTCTGGAACACAGCCGCCAGGTGGCGTCAAAAGCCCTGCAGGCGGCCCGCAACCTGGATCAGCCGGGAGTTGACCTGAATTTCCTGGAGGAGGCCGCCATGCTCCATGATATCGGCGTCTGTCGGACTGCTGCGCCGAAATTCCACTGTCACGGGACCGAACCGTACATCCGGCACGGCATTATCGGCAGGGAGATTCTCGAAGGAGAGGGATTTCCCCGTCATGCCCTGGTTTGTGAGCGCCACATCGGGGTTGGCCTGTCTGTGGCTGATATCAGGTCTCAATGTCTGCCGTTGCCTGAAGAGGAGATGATGCCCCTGTCACTTGAAGAAAAGATCGTTTGTTTCGCCGATCTCTTCTATTCGAAGAGCCCGGAAAAATGCGGGAAAGAAAAAACTATCGACCAGATAAAAACCGGACTGGGAAAATTCGGCGCACAGAAGGTGATGATTTTCGAAGGTTGGCTTAAGGAATTCAAATTCGTATGAAAGAGAGCGTGATTACCGGACCTCTGGAACTTTCCGTTGTTATCCCCGCCTATAACGAGGAGCGCCGCCTTCCTGCGTATCTTGTCGAGATACTGGCGTATCTGGAGGTGCAACCCTTTTCTTTTGAGGTCATTATCGTTGATGACGGAAGTCAGGACGGCACTGTCGAAATGGTTGAACGCTTTACAGCGGAAAATTCTAAAGTGCATCTTATAAGGCTGCCGCAAAACCGGGGGAAAGGTTATGCCGTGAAGACCGGAATGCTGAAGGCCTGCGGAAAGCTGCGGCTTTTTGCCGACGCGGACGGGGCTACCCCCATCACGGAACTGGCGGGGCTGAAGAAGGCGATCGATGCGGGTGCGGATGTGGCTGTTGCCTCCAGGGCTCTACATGACGATTCCCATATCGTTCAAACAAAGTTCCACAGAAAATTGATGGGGAATGTTTTCAACTTTATCGTAAGGACCCTTACCGTTAAAGGGATCAACGACACCCAATGCGGTTTTAAACTTTTTACGGCAGAGGCGGCAAACTCCGCCTTTCCCCTCCAGCGCATACAGGACTTCGGTTTCGACGTAGAGGTCCTCTATATCTGCCAAAAAAAGGGGTACCGGATTGTCGAGGTGCCTGTCAACTGGACCGATATTCCGGGAACCAAGGTGAGACTCATCCGGGATTCCCTGCGTATGTTCAAGGATGTGGTGAAGATAAGATTTAATGATTGGCGTGGCATTTATCAGGAGCGGTCAAAAGAAATGTGGCGCTGAACCTAGAGTTGCCGCTTCGAGCAAGCGCGAAATCCTCCAGGAGCTGGCGGGTTAATCCACCCGAGTCTTTATGAATTACCGGAACATTGGAAAGGGGGCGGGGGTTTAAAAACTGTTCGCGCATACCACGTTGGGAAGGATTGTGTGGCCCCCCCTGGGGTAAAATAAACCTTCCCATATATTTTTGAATACAGTAATAATAGGAAGATATTTATACCGGTCCGATGCCGAACAGTATCGGCCCACCATATTTAATAAGGGAGTTTGATGATGAAAAGAGAAACAAAACTGTTAGCCTCCGGATTGATACTCGCATTTGCGCTGGACACCCAGGGGGGCTGTGCGGGGACCGTCAGGGTATCCCAATCCGCGTCACAGGCTGCGACTCAGAACGAATCCGCTGCGCCAGTTCTTGCGGGAAAAGTTGTCGAAACGATGAACGCCGGCGGGTACACCTACCTCTGCCTGGAAAAAGACGGGAAAAGGGGGTGGACGGCGGTTCCGATCATGGACGTTAAAGTCGGAGACGAAATTTCGCTCATGCCGGGGGCTGAAATGGGACCGTTCACGAGCAAGACCCTCAACCGGACCTTTGACAAGATAATCTTCTCGGGAGGGCCTGTCACCCAACCGGGAACAGAGCCGGTGATACAGCCGGCAGCGCAACAGGCAGAGAAACCGGCGGGACTGCCGGCGGGACACCCGGCGATGCCTGCTGCCCCGGTCCAGAGGGACGCAACGGGGCAGGCCGTCAAGATGCCGGCGTCGGAATATACGGGAAAAGTGGTGGAAACCATGAATTCCGCAGGATATACCTATATCTGCCTGGAAAAGGACGGCAAGAAGAGATGGGCAGCAGTCCCGTCCACTGAAGTAAAAGTCGGGGACGAGATAGAATTGCTCCCCGGGACGGAAATGGGCAAGTTCACGAGCAAGACCCTCAACCGGACCTTCGACAACATATTCTTCTCGGTAGGGATAGCTGCGAAAAAATAGGGTCCAACAAAATCTACCAATGACACAGGCAGGGGATGATTCTTTCCCCTGCCTTTCTTTTTGTCCAGAGTCCTTCTAACCGCCTTCACTTATTATTCTAGGAATACAGCTACCCTCCCCATTGATACTTCTCATTCTTTCAAACCTTAAGCGATCGTTCGACGACATACGCTCCACTTAATAACCGCAGCGGACATCGCTCAATAGTGCAGGCTGCTGATCGGCATGAAAAACCGTACATTGCGGCCTTTCCTCAAAGGCCAACAAATAAGTGGGAGAAGCAAAATATCCTACAGGCACAACCAAAAGCCTCTGACCCCGCCCAAAGGACGGGGTTTTTCAAGTCTCAATACAATGACAGTCAATGACTCGTGTTCTATTGGCAACCATCAGTAACCGTGACATACGTTACATTCGTTATACCACCAGCGGTATGGCGTTCCCCATTTTACCGTTGTCTGCTTTATGTGACATGATACATTCGAGCAGTTATTTGTGGCCGGGTCATACGTCGCGTTGGCGAGACTCATGGAAACATCGCTTCCGTACGTTGAGTAAACAAAGGGATTCTGCGTGTCGAAAGCCACATCATTTATGCCGTTTACATGCTTGGAAAAATTACTGATCGGCACCTCGCTGAGAATCCTCACGCCCATGTTGTCCTCTGTATACGTGTTCAATTGCTTGACGGTATCATTGTGGCAGTAGCTGCAGCTAACCGGGGCAGAGTACATATTAGAAGTGTGCAGGTTTTGATAACCGTCCTGATCTATCCATGAGTGGCTGTCCCCTGCGCCGCCATTGTTGGCGGGATAGGAGGTCTGCGGGGGATTGGCGTGGCATCCGTTACAGGTAAGGGGAGCGCCGCCCCAGGTGATGGTCCTGTAGTTTCTGGTTGCAACAACCTTTGATTGCCAGTTTGGATCACTGTCCGGAATGTCCGCCGTTGTCGTCCAGTCATTGTAGCTGTGACAGTAGACATTGCTGCACGTACCATTGGTATAGGAAATGCCTTTGTCATCCGTGAGCACCGTTCCCCCGGCAACATACGAGGCGGACGCCGGGTTCAGGGCCTTGAGCGATCCGGCCGGAGCCAGCGGGTTGTAAAGCTCTATATCCACCACGCCGTTTAAATGATTAGCCGCATCCATGGGATGGCAGTTGCCACAGTTCATGAGATACACAGGGGAATTGGATGTAAGATCCTTGGCAATTTCCGTATTGCCGTAGCCTGCCTGGGCTATAGAACCGCCGAAATGCTTGAGGTGGGAACCTGTTTGCGGCGGGCAATCGTGGCAGCCACCGCAGCCGCTAGCCACGGTCGAATGGGGATTGTGGCACTTCTTGCAGAGATTGGTGCCAGTGTAAGCATTGTGGAACGTAAACCCTGTCGGCGGCCAGGGAAGGCCGAAGGAATTGCCGGGGGTGTGACAGTCGACACATGCGGCATTCGGATTGTGTACCCCCCCTACGTGGCAGAAACTGCACGAAGCGGCGCCTGCCCGGACATAATGGCGGCTGGCCGCGAAATCGGTGATGATATTGGGGTTGTGGCAGGTAACGCAGAAATTGCCTGCGCCATACTGAGCATTATAGTTGAAGGTGGTCTCGCTGACCGATCCGCTGGTTAATGTGCCGGGGTGCCCGCCGTTATTGGCACCGACGTGACAATTGGCGCACATGACGAGGTTGGCCCTGTGCTGGGAGGAAGACCAGTTGCCGAAGACATTCTGGGCAATGCCGATGTTGTTGCCCTGGTGGCAGTTTTGGCATTGGCTTTTGGCCGCCGCCGCGGGATCATTGGTTACGTTGACGGTAGTGGTGGCGAATGAGCCTGCCGTAACAGTAAGTTTGAATGTGTATATACCGAGAACGGATGCGGTAAAAGTCGCATTGGAGCCTGATGGCGCAAGTGCTACGGATGCAGGACCGGAGGTCTGGACCCAGGTATATGTGGATATCACACCGGTGCTGCCCGAGCCGTCCAGGGTCACTTGCGTGTTGGGCAACACGGTCTGGGGCAGCCCGGCGTTGGCGACCGGCGGTCCGGCAAACGTCCCGGCGAGGGCCACGCTGCCGGTGAATGTGTAGTTAGTGGGAAATGTAACGACTACCGCCGTATTGGCCGCAGCCGGCACTGCCGGGCTGACCGTGGCGCCGGCGGGAACACCGGCAATGCTGACGACGTTGAACCCGGAAACGGGGGTAAACGTAAATCTAAGCGGTGAATACAGCCTCGTGCCGTAATATATGCCGGAAACGCTGGCGGGTGTTGCTGAGCCGCCGGCCCCGGCTGAGGCGGTTACGGACAACTGCTGCGCCGCGAAAGTTACGTAAACGCTCTGTGCGTTCGGACCGGACACAGCATAACTGCTTGGGTTCGCTATGGGGAGTGTCTGGGAAACCCCATTGTACGTAACATTGGAAATATTATAACCGGTGTTGGCGTTGACCGTTACATTGAAAGTCTTGCTGGTGGTGTAGGATTTGAACACTGACCCGTTGGCGGAAGTTTGCGGCGAGCCGTTGCGCACCACGATGTTCCCGCCGGAAGTTTTGACCCAGGTGTTCAGCGACCAGGAGGCGGCATGTGACAGTACTGGAAATGTACATAACAGGGTTGCTACAGCGATGATCCATTTACGCATATGCTTATCCCTTTCGAAAGTCAGAATCTTTGTGCCCGATACTTGGGAGAGTAGCACCGTCCATGATTCGTGTTCTATTGGCAACTATCAGTAACCGTGACATACGTTGCATTCGTTATACCAGTAGCGATATGGCGTTCCCCATTTTACCGTTGTCTGCTTTCATTACCTTAATACGTCATCCAAAATTGCTTAACGGTATCAAGGCATTAAGAAGCCGCCGTGGACACTGTGACAGCTACAGCCAGTAGTAGAAGAAGAAGGGACGCCCCATATGGCCGTGCCGTTGCCGTGGCAACTGATATTGCTGCAGGTGCCGTTTGAGTAACTGAAGGTTCGGGCCGGATAGGGTCGGCCCGGACCGGCTTGAAGATCGACTACACCATTGAGATGTGTTGTGTTGCCCGGGACGAGGGCCGTTCTCGATGCCGCGGTGGCGCTGTGGCAGTCTGCACAGCTAATGACAGTAGTGTGCTTCAGGAGGTGCGCAGTGTGGCTGCCGGAGGTATTTGTATGGCAGCTGTTGCAACTGGTGCTGTTTTTATAGGCATTCAGACTGTCAGCCTGGGCCTGTGTTATTATGCCGCTACCGACAAGGCCGGTCACAGCCGTATCAATTGAGCCGGTGATCGTACCGTTGTTATAGAGATAGTCGATGGAGTCGAAGATAAGTTGTTTCGCATAGGCCGAGTTGTGAGCATAGGCGCCCGGCTCTTTAAGAAGCAGGACATAGTTGAAGGCGGCCCCCATGGTATTGGCCGCATTCGGGAAACAAGTCCAATCGGTGTTAGTGAAATAGGGATAGTTGGGAGAATAGTTGAACCCACGATACGCCAAAGTCTTATTTAAAACCTCCAGGGCATTGGCGAAGTATACCCGGCGGGCATTTATTATTGTCGTGTCGTCGAGAGATGTACCATGGCAGTTGGCGCAGGCGCTGGTGGCAATCTTGCCGATGGATCCGTTGGAAGCAGTGGAGATCACCTTGAACAGGTGTTTCTGGGGAGCGCTCATATGGCAGGCGACGCACGGGCCGGCAGTACCGGTTCCGTTGCTGTTCCCCATGCCGATGCTGCGGTGGCTGTTGCTCGAATAGAAAGCATAGGTCCGGCCGGGGAAATTATAGCCCCCCTTGCCGTGCAGTATGCCTCCGGCAGCCAGGTAGTGGGGCGCTATGAATGCCTGATTGCTGAAGTCGTCGGAGGTGATGCTCAGGCCGTTGTTCCAGCCGCTGTGGCAGTTCATGCAGATGTTGGAGGGACCGGCATCCTGGTTAACATAGGAATCGTCGGCAAAGGGTTTGACCGGACTGACAGTCCGCACAATGCCGTTCGCGACGTCGCTGTGGCAGCTGTTGCAGGCCAGCACTTCCTTGGTCTTGTCGGATTCAACGCCCCAGGCTGCCGTCACCTTGCCGGAGGAGTAGGCGATGAAGCCGGTTGTGGTATGGCACTGGACACAGCCGGCTTTGGTTTTAAAGTCCTCAGTGGTCCAGGCAGGATCGGTGAAGGCGGCGTGCCCCGACTTTGCCCACTGATGGCGCACGGTGGCGTTTACGGAGGTGCTTGCATGGCAGTTGGTACAGGTTGCTCGCGGGGTAAGGTATGAAGCCGGGTAGCCGGCGCTGGTGATGTTGTTGTAATGGGGAACCCCGGTCATTCCGGTAACATTTCCCGGATTATGCAGGTCGTGGCAGTTCGAGCAGAGATTGGTGCCGTTATAGTCATTGTGGAAATCGAGTCCTGCCGGTGGCCAGGCAAGACCATAGGAATTTCCGGAGTAATGACAGTTGACACAGGCAGTGTTCGGATTGTGTACTCCGCCTGCATGACAGAAACTGCACGAGGCGGCTCCAGCCGGTGCTACATGGACGCTTCTCGCAAAATCGGTGACAATTGAGGGGTTGTGGCATGTTATACAGAAGTTGGCGCCGCCGGACGTGAAATTGAACGTAGTCTCGCTGACCGATCCGCTGGTTAGTGTGCCGGGGTGCCCGCCGGTATTGGCGCCAACGTGGCAATTGGCGCACATGACGAAGTTGGCTCTGTGCTGGGAGGAAGACCAGTTGTTGAAGACATTCTGGGCAATGCCGACGTTGTTGCCCTGGTGGCAGTTCTGGCATTGGCTTTTGGCCGCAGCAGCGGGATCATTGGTTACGTTGACAGTAGTGGTGGCGAATGAGCCTCCAGTAACAGTAAGTCTGAATGTGTATGTACCGGGAACGGATGCGGTAAAGGTCGCATTGGAGCCTGATGGTGTGAGTGTAACTGTTGCCGGACCCGAAGTTTGTGTCCATGTATAACTCGTAATCGCACCGGTGCTGCCCGAGCCGTCCAGGATCACTTGCGTATTGGGCAACACGGTCTGGGGCGACCCGGCGTTGGCGACCGGAGGTCCGGCAAACGTCCCGGCGAGGGCCACGCTGCCGGTGAATGTGTAGTTAGTGGGAAATGTAACGACTACCGCCGTGTTGGCCGCAGCCGGCACTGCGGGGCTGACCGTGGCGCCGGCGGGAACACCGGCAATGCTGACGACGTTGAACCCGGAAACGGGGGTAAACGTAAATCTGAGTGGTGAATACAGCCTCGTGCCGTAATATATGCCGGAAACGCTGGCGGGTGTCGCTGAGCCGCCGGCCCCGGCTGAGGCGGTTACGGACAACTGCTGCGCCGCGAAAGTTACGTAAACGCTCTGCGCGTTCGGACCGGACACAGTATAACTGCTTGGGTTCGCTATGGGGAGTGTCTGGGAAACCCCATTGTACGTAACATTGGAAATTGTATATCCGGTGTTGGCGTTGACTGTTACGTTGAAAGCCTGACTGGTGGTGTAGGATTTGAACACCGACCCGTTGGCGGAAGTTTGCGGCGAGCCGTTGCGCACCACGATGTTCCCGCCGGAAGTTTTGACCCAGGTGTTCAGCGACCAGGAGGCGGCATGTGACAGTACGGGAAATATACATAACAGAGTTGCTACAGCGATGATCCATTTACGCATAGGCTAATCCCTTTTTGTAAACTTTAATTGTTGAGCACTGAGATGATGAGGAATGTATTAATAAGGGCATATTAAAATATGCAATTTATGCGCCATTTAGGCGTATTAATATTGATACAAAGTTATCAATGTGAAATTATACATGGTTTGCCATATATATATTACTGAGTGTTTTCGCAATATCTGCGAATTCGGTGATTTGACCGATCAAGGCAGCTATATGACGAAATCGACAAAAATGTCGAGAAGGTCCCATTGAGAAGGAATTTGCGAGAAAAGTCTACTTCGAAGCGTATAAGCGTCTAGATATAAGGAGCGATATTATCTGGTCAACCAGATATTTCGTGCTGCGATCAATTCCTTCAGATCACATATCCCCGGCACTTACACATAATAAAGTGCCGTGCGCCTGAATCTCCTGATTCTCAGCCTTACCTCCCGCAAATTATATTGACTACCTTAAATCATGGGTGTTATCTTTTCATTAGCGACGTGATAATGCGGTATTGGCATTACTTCATGATTTGGAAGGACACATAGATGCTGTTGCAAGCGGTAATCTGGATGAACCTGGCCCTGATCTTTTACACCTGGGCGGTTTTCAGCGGGCGCAAGCAGGGACTGCACCGGAAGCACCTGATCATTTTCGGCATCGGCCTCTTGTGTGACTACTTCGGGACCCAACAGATGAACCTGTTCGCCCATGCCTACGGCAAGGCGCCAGAATGGCACACTATCACCGGCATTGCCTCGCTGGGGGGGATGGCCTTTCATTTCATGCTGGCGCTGGTCGCCTCACTGGCCCACCGGGCCGAGGCGGTCAACCGTGTTTTCCATCGCGTCAGCTTGAGCATATACACCTGCTGGCTTATCGCTTTTTTCAGTGGGGCAATCTCCGGTATGATCCGGATTAGGTGATACATAATGAAACTAATTATCCAGATTCCCTGCTACAATGAAGCTGAGATGCTCCCCATAACCCTGAAAGAGTTGCCTCGTCACGTGCCGGGATTCAGCGAGGTGGAGTGGCTCGTCGTCAACGACGGCAGCACCGATAATACCGAGGA
>JBGPID010000080.1:0-10183 GCA_041484725.1 Geobacteraceae bacterium
AAAATACGCCAAGGCCAAGGCACCCGCCCTCATCTATCAGGAGTCCGATCTGGTAATCCGGACCATCCGCGACTATTTTACCGCCGAGATCGATGAAGTGATCGTGGACAACCCCGAGGTCTATACACAGGCCCGGGAGTTTTTCAAACGCACCATGCCCAAGTATGAAAATCTCGTCAAGCTGCACCAGGAAAAACGGCCGATTTTTTCCAGGTATCAGTTGGAAGAGCAGATCGATCAGATCTACGAAAAGAAGGTGCTGCTGAAATCAGGCGGGTCCCTCGTCATCGAGCCAACCGAGGCGCTGGTTTCCATCGACGTCAATTCCGGGAAGTCGACCGGCGAGCGGGGAGTTGAGGAGACTGCCTTCAAGACCAATATGGAGGCTGTCGAAGAGGCGGCGCGGCAGCTCAGGCTGCGCGACCTTGGAGGGCTCATCGTTCTCGACCTGATCGACATGCGCGACAAGAAGCATATGAGCGAGGTGGAGAAGACCCTCAAGCTTGCCCTGAAGGCCGACAAGGCACGGGTCACGGTGGGCAAGATCTCCCAGTTCGGCATGCTCGAGATGTCGCGACAGCGGATCAAGCAGACACTCGAGCAGGGGAGTGTTCTTGCCTGCCCCCATTGCGAAGGGCGCGGCAAAGTGAAATCGGTGGAAAACATGGCCATCTCCTTCCTGCGCAAAGTGTACGCGGCCGCTGCCAAGGGGACCGTGTCCGAGGTGCGCGGAGCACTGCCGCTGGATGTCGCCTATTATCTCCTGAACCGCAAGAAGCGTGAGCTTATCCGGATCGAGAGCGACTATGAGATAGAGGTAACCATCAAGGGAAAACCGTCATTCCTCGTGAACCAGATGGAGTTGGACCTGCTGAGGCGGGAGAAACCGCTTCACCTGGAGACAGCGCACGAGGAAATGGTGGAAATGCTGCCGGAACCTGCGGAACAGGCTCCGCAGGATGAGGAGAAGCACGAGATCCCCCTTGCAACCGTTGAAGGTACGGAAGCAAAAAAGAAAAAGCGGCGCAAGAAGAAAAAAGTGAAGGTCGAAGGGGAGCCGTTGCAGGGTGGAGAATCTGCGGCAATCGCGCAGGAGCAGCCGGCAGGGGAAACGGTTGCGGAAGCCGAAGGGGAAGAGTCCCTGCCGGTTGCGGACGTGGGTGAGCCAGAAGAGGCGGTAGAGGCAGGAACTGCAACCGATATGAAGCCGGCGGAACACAAGAAGAAACGACGGCGCAGGAGACGGCGCGGCAAGGGAGGGGCGGTCGAAGGGGTGGCCGCGTCTGAGGCCGGAGAAGAACGGGAAGCGGTTCTCCGCGAACCTTTGGTTCCGGAAACGGCGGTTCAGGAAACGGTGGTTCAGGATGAGGCAGCCACCGTAACGTCTGCGGAAAAGCCGCGGAAAAAAAGGGCGCCGCGGAAAAAGAAAGAGCCGGCAGATGAATTACCGGCAGATATTCCGCAAACAGACGACTGACGAGTGTTCTCATGAAAATGGTGAGAGTTGCGTTCTACTATTTTCCCAGGGGGTCATGTTTTCCCGTTCTGTCCGGGTTTAGCCATCAACCCGGACAGTTACGCCGTATTTGGACATGATCCTCTGTTTCAGGCACTCTGTACAGCTTCTTCGGGCCATGTATTGAAACATCCGGCTCCTCTGGTATACTTTTGTCTGTTCTCACCGTGTACTCCATCTGTTTTCCCGTTTCCACATGCGAGGCCCAGGCATGAGCTTTCTTGGCAATATCACTCCGCAATGGCTTGAGGCCCAATTTCTACTCTGGCGTGAGGAACCGGAGAAACTTGGAGCTGAGTGGCGCGCCTTTTTCGATGGATTCGAACTGGGGGGAAGTGACCTTCCCGGGGGAAAATGCCTTGATCCGGAATTGGCCCTCAAGCTGTCGGCCGTACACTCCCTTATCTACCGCTACCGCGATATCGGCCATCTGCTGGCCTGTACCGATCCGCTCTCGCCCTGCAAGATCGACCATCCCCTCCTGTCTCTCGCCGCTTTCGGCCTCGAACCCGGCGACCTGGAACGCACCTTCCATGTCAAGAGGTGCGTGCGTTCTCCTTCCCCCGATATCCCGACCGATCCGGAGTGTATGACAACGGAGCGGCACGCCGCGACACTCCGGGAAATATTGGCGATCATGCGCGAGACCTACTGCCGTTCCATAGGCGCCGAATTCATGTATATCCAGGAGCCTGCTGAACGGCAGTGGCTGATCGACCGGATGGAGCCTGTCCGCAACCGGCCGGAATTCTCCATTGAGGAAAAGCTCGCCATTCTGGGGAAGCTCAGGGAGGCGGCACTATTCGAGGGGTTTCTCAGCAGGAAATTCATGGGGCAGACCCGCTTCTCCCTGGAAGGGGGAGAGGTTCTGGTTCCTCAACTCGATGACTTAGTCATCCAGTCGGCGCGCCTCGGTGTAACCGACCTCATCCTCGGCATGCCTCATCGGGGGAGATTGAATGTGCTGGCAAACGTTTTTCGCCGACCCCTGGAAAATATATTCGCCGAATTCAAAGATAATATTGAGATGGGAGTGGTTGGAGAGGGGGACGTCAAGTACCACCGGGGGTTTTCGGTGGACCGGGAGCTTCCGGAAGGCTCCCGCATCCATCTGACGATGTCTGTCAATCCCAGTCATCTGGAGGCGATCGACCCGGTTTTGGAAGGGAAGTGCCGTGCGCGGCAGGACCGTTACAGCGCCGGCGCCGACCGCAGGGTACTGCCGGTGTTGATCCACGGCGATGCCGCCTTTGCCGGCCAGGGAGTGGTGGCCGAAACATTCAATCTCTCCCAGCTCATGGGCTACCGGACCGGAGGCACACTCCATATAGTCCTCAACAACCAGATCGGTTTTACTACCCTGCCGGTCGATGCACGCTCTTCCCGCTATGCCACGGACGCCGCGAAAATAGTTATGGCTCCCGTTTTTCATGTCCATGGCGAAGATCCCGAAGCAGTGATCTTTGCCACGCGCCTTGCTCTCGAATACAGACAGACTTTTGGACGTGACGTGGTGGTGGAAATTATCTGTTACCGCCGCCGTGGGCATAACGAAGGTGATGAGCCCTTTTTTACGCAACCGCTGTTGTACGAAAGGATCAAGGAGAGGCCGCCTGTTTACGAAATCTATGCAGAGCTGCTCCGCGAGCGGGGTGTCTCCGAAAGAGACCTCGGCGAGCCGGGCGGAGGGTTTCAAAAACGACTTGAAGAAGCGCTTACCAAGGAAGCAACTGTTGTGGACAGAGGGTTCAGCGGTGAATGGAAAGATTTTCGGCGGGAATATTCCTCTACATCCGCTGAGACCGGGGTGGGCCGGCCAACCTTGACCGACCTGGCCGAGACTCTTGCCAAAACGCCAAGCGGATTTTCACCCCATCCCCGGATCGCTGCGTTTCTTAAGCGTCGTTGCGAGGCGGTTGCGAAGGGGGAAGGAATCGACTGGGGGACCGCGGAAACGCTCGCCTTTGCCTCTCTTCTCAGGGAAGGGACATCCATCAGGCTATCGGGCCAGGATGTGCGACGCGGCACCTTCAGCCAGAGGCACAGTGTCCTTTACGACATTACGAACGAGGATATCTTTGTTCCCCTTGCCACAGTGGCTGCCCATGGCGCCGCATTTCACGCTTTTGACAGCATGTTGTCGGAAAACGCCGTGCTCGGCTTTGAATTCGGCTATTCACTGGAATCGCCCAATGCTCTCGTTATCTGGGAGGCGCAATACGGCGACTTTGCCAACGGCGGACAGGTAGTTATCGATGAATTCATCACGAGCAGCGAAACCAAGTGGGAGCGGGCGAACGGGCTCACCATGCTTCTCCCCCACGGCCTGGAGGGGCAGGGGCCCGACCACTCCAGCGCGCGGCCGGAACGTTTTCTCCAGCTATGCGCCGAAAATAACGTTCAGATAACGTATCCGTCCACACCAGCCCAGTATTTTCACCTTTTGCGCAGGCAGGTGAAGCAGCCGTTCAGAGAGCCGCTGATCGTGCTCACTCCGAAGAGCATGCTGCGTCATCCGCTTTGCGTATCGAGGCTGGAGGAATTCACCTCTGGCAGGTTCCGGGAGATTCTGCCGGGGATAGGGAACCTGGAAAAGATACGAGCGGTTTTACTCTGTTCCGGAAAGATATATATTGAACTTCTGGAGCGAATGCTTAGAGACGAACGTGAAGATATCGACCTGGTAAGGATCGAGCAGTTTTACCCGCTGCGCAAAGAGCTGCTCGGGGAGGCGCTGCAGCGTTACGGCAGCGGTGTTCATTTCTCCTGGGTGCAGGAAGAGCCGGCCAACATGGGTGGGTGGAGTTTCATCCGTCCTTATCTCAGTGAATTTCTCGGTAAGGAGCCCAGATATGTGGGAAGAAAAGACGCCGCCTCCCCGGCAGTCGGCTCCCCCCGGGCGCACAGGGAGCAACAGGAGAAAATTCTGGAAGAGGCCTTAAGGTTATAGGCAATAGGGAGAATGGATTTCGCGCGGAGGCGCGGAGGGCGCGGAGAAAACCTGAAAACCGTTTTCGGGTTTAAGCCTAAAGAATATCTTGGTTCTGTCTACCTCCGCGATCACCGCGTCTCCGCGTGAGACAGGTGTCCTTTGCGTCCGGTGCAAAGGTTATTGGAGAATTCGTATGGAAATAAAGGTCCCTGAGGTAGGTGAATCGGTTATCGAAGCGCTCGTCGCCAAGTGGCACAAAAAGGATGGCGAGCGGGTTACGAAAGAAGACACTCTCTGCGAGATCGAGACCGACAAAATAACCATGGAGCTCAATGCGGAGGTGGACGGAGTTCTTTCGGTGCAGGTCCCTGAAGGGACTACGGTCAGGATAGGGGCCGTAATCGGTGTGATTGACGAGCAGCAAGCGGCGAACGCAACGCCGTCATCGTTATCCCTTCCTTCCCCGGAAGCAACTCCGCATATCTCGCCGACCGAGCGGAAGGCGGCAAGGGAAAAGCAGGTAAAGGTAAAGGAAAAGGTTGACGAAAAACAGGAAAAGTTATTTTCGCAGGGTGTACGTTCGGAAGAACCGGAGGTTTATCAACCTTCCTCTGTTGCGCCTCGCGGTGTTGGAGATGAGCGGATAACCCGGCAGCCGATGACCCCCATCCGCCGGCGTATAGCCGAAAGGCTTCTGGCGGCACGGCAGCAGACCGCCATGCTTACCACCTTCAACGAGGCGGATATGAGCCGGGTGCTGGCCCTGCGTGACAAGCACAGTAAAGATTTCCTGGCAAGACACGGGGTAAAGCTCGGCTTCATGCCGTTCTTCGTAAGAGCGTGCATCGAGGCGCTGGAGGAGTTTCCCGCGGTCAATGCCCGTATCGACGGTGATGACATCGTCCTTCAGCATTTCTACGACATCGGTATCGCCGTCTCCGGTGAGAAGGGGCTCGTCGTGCCGGTCCTTAGAAATGCGGACCGGCTTCACTTCGCGGAGATCGAAAAATCCATCGAGGATTTAGTGGAGCGGATCAGGTCCAACAAACTGTCCATGAGTGATCTGGAGGGGGGGACCTTTACCATCACCAATGGCGGAGTGTTCGGCTCTCTCCTCTCCACCCCGATCCTCAACCCTCCCCAGAGCGGGGTGCTGGGGATGCATGCGGTGCAGGAGCGGCCGGTGGCGCGCGGCGGCAAGGTTGTGATACGGCCGATGATGTACCTGGCCCTCTCCTATGACCACCGTATCATCGACGGCCGGGAAGCGGTGCAGTTCCTCAAAAAGGTGAAGGAGTATATAGAGGAGCCGGAAGAGATGCTGCTGGAGGGGTGAGGAACTAGAGGAACGCGCCTTTTCCGCAATGTCTGCGTAAGTCTTCAGGATTCCTCGTGCGGCGTAGCCCTGCTACGCCTCCTCGCAATCCCTTGACAGCCTTGACCTTGCGAAAAAATCGCGTTCCTGGGGTTTCAACCCGAAAGGCGCCTAAATGAAGATGTGATTGAATGTGGCGGTTCAATGAATTCAGGAGGATTCACCGAATGTCTGATGAAATATACGATCTGATCATCATCGGCGCCGGACCCGGCGGCTATGTGGCGGCAATACGCGCCGCCCAGCTGGGAATGCGGGTCGCCGTGGTCGAGAAGAGCGCTACCCTCGGCGGGGTCTGCCTGAATGAGGGGTGCATACCGAGCAAGGCGCTCCTCGACTCATCCGAGCTATACGCAATGGCCAGGGACAAGTTCGCCGGGCACGGCATCGACATCGATGCGCCGCGGCTCGACCTCGCCCGGATGATGGCGCGCAAGGACGACGTGGTGAAGAAGCTGACCGACGGTGTCGCCTTCCTTTTCAAGAAGAACAAGGTTGCACTCTTCACCGGCGCTGCCCGGCTGGCAGGGAAAGACGGCGACTGTCACAGGGTCGAGGTGCAAGGAACGGAGAAAGAGGATAACCGGATGCTGTCGGCCGCGAAGGTCCTCCTGGCTACCGGGAGCGTGGCGGTGGAACTCCCTTTCCTCCCCTTTGACGGGGATACCGTGGTGAACGCACGGGAGGCCCTATCGTTCAAGGACGTCCCGGAGCATTTGCTCGTGGTGGGAGCAGGATTCATTGGTCTGGAGCTCGGCTCGGTCTGGCGACGGTTGGGTGCCCGGGTGACGGTGGTGGAGACCCTTCCCAAGATGCTCCCCAATACCGACGGACAGGTCTCCGACGCGCTGATGCGCACCTTGAAGAAGCAGGGGATCAAGTTTCTGATGGAGACGCGGGTAACCGGCGTCTCCGTGGCGGATGGAAAGGCCATGGTGCGGGTAGCAAGCATGGAGGAGGGCGGGGAGATAGCCTGCGACAAGGTCCTGGTGGCGGTGGGGCGCAGACCCCTGACCGCTGGACTTGGCCTCGATGAGGCGGGGGTGCAACTCGACCCGCAGGGGCGGGTAATCGTGACCGAGAATTACGAGAGTTCCGTCCCCGGCATCCACGCCATCGGCGACTTGATTGCCGGTCCGATGCTTGCCCACAGGGCGATGGAGGAAGGGGCTGTCTGCGTGGAAAGGTTTGCGGGTCAGGCTTCGGTGGTGGAGTACGGCTTCCTCCCGGGCATATGCTATACCTGGCCCGAGGTGGCAAGTGTGGGGAAGAGCGAGGAAGAACTGAAGGTGGAGAACATTCCATATGCGGCGGGGCGCTTCAACTTCATGGGAAACGGTCGGGCCAGGTGCATGGACGAGACCGAGGGGTTCGTGAAGGTCCTGGCGCATAAGGAAACGGGGCGGGTACTCGGCATTCACATCATCGGCCCCCGCGCCTCGGACATGATTGCCGAGGCGGTGACGGTAATGACTTACAATGGCAGTGCGGAGGATATTGCCATGACCTTCCACGCCCATCCGACCCTCTCCGAGGCAATGAAGGAAGCGGCGCTGGACGTGGAGAAAAGAGCGATTCACGCGTGAACGGCTTCGCCAAAGGTCCATCTGCGTCGTTGAACTTCGTCGCGGGACGCTCAACGTACCTCCAGTACGCCTCGCGCCCCGTTCCTTGCGCGCCTAGCATATGGAGCCTTTTGCTGTGCCGTTTAGGGAGAAGACCTATGAAGAAAGACCCAATGGAATGTCCGGAAGAATGGAAAGAAACGACCGGACCGTGTCCCAACTGCGGTTTTCCTATCGTTGTGGCAAGAAAATCCCGAAAAACGGGAGAACTCTATTTTGGTTGCGCAAAACCAAAACAAGGGAGGAATATTGGCTGTAATTTTAAGGGGTGCAGAAGCCATTAAACCTCTGCGTCCTCGGCGGTGAAAGAAGGAGTTATCAATGGCCAAAAACCTTGCTACAAAGATTCTTGAGGCCCACCTGGTGGAGGGAGATCTGCTCCCCGGCCGGGAGATCGCCATTAGTATCGACCACACGCTTCTTCAGGACGCAACCGGCACCATGGCGATGCTGGAGTTCATGGCCATGGGGGTTGACCGGGTGAAGGTGGAACTGGCGGCCCAGTATATCGACCACAACCTGCTCCAGACGGACAACAGGAACGCCGACGACCATGTGTTCCTCATCTCCGCCGGCGAACATTTCGGTATCCATGTCTCGAGGCCGGGAAACGGCGTCTCCCACCAGGTTCACCTGGAACGTTTCGGGCTGCCGGGGCGCACCATGCTCGGGGCCGACTCCCATACACCGTCGGCTGCGGGTCTGGCGATGCTGGCCATTGGTGCCGGGGGGCTGGACGTTGCCCTGGCCATGGCGGGACACCCCTTCCATCTGCCCTGCCCGCGGATCTGGGGGGTGAAGCTCACCGGCCGGCTTCACCCCTGGGTCTCCGCCAAGGACGTGATCCTGGAGATGCTTCGCCGCCATTCGGTGAAGGGGGGGGTGGGAAAAATTATCGAATACTACGGTCCCGGTGTGGAAACCCTCTCCGTAACCGACCGGGCGATCATCGGCAACATGGGGGCGGAACTGGGGGCCACCACCTCCATCTTTCCTTCCGACAGCCGTACCCGTGAATTCATGGAGGCCCAGCTGCGCGGCGGCTCCTGGACCCCTCTCGTAGCGGACCCCGGCTGCAGCTACGACGAATACGAAGAAATCGACCTTTCCACTGTGGAACCGCTCATCGCCTGCCCTTCCTCGCCCGACAACGTGGTAAGAGTAGCGGATATTGCCGGTTTGAAGGTGGACCAGGTGCTGGTGGGAAGTTCCGCCAACTCCGCCTTTCGCGATCTGATGACCGTCTGCCGTGTCCTGGACGGCCGGCGCATCGCCCCCCACCTCTCCTTCAACGTCAATCCCGGAAGCCGCCAGGTGCTGGAAAACGTCGCTGCCCAGGGGGGCTTCATGATGCTGCTTCTGGCGGGCGCCCAGGTCCATCAGCCCGGCTGCCTCGGCTGCATCGGCATGGGGCAGGCCCCCGGTACGGACCAGGTATCGCTTCGCACATTCCCCCGCAACTTCCCGGGTCGCAGCGGCACCAGGGGGGACAAGGTCTATCTCTGCTCGCCGGAAACGGCTGCGGCGGCGGGGCTGTTCGGCGTTGTCACCGATCCCCGCGAACTGAGCAATATGATGGATTGGCCGGCTGTGCAGAATCCGGAGCGGTACGTGGTCGACGACTCCAGCATTATCTTCCCCCTGCCGTCAGAGGAGGCGAAGGGGGTGGTGATCATCACCGGCCCGAACATCATCCCGTTCCCCGATTTCCCGGAACTGCCGGAAGAGCTGACAGCGGAGGTGATCATCAAGGTGGGGGACAACATCTCCACCGACGCAATCATGCCGGCGGGGAACAAGGTGCTGCCGTTCCGCAGCAACATCCCGGCCATCAGCCAATTCGTCTTCGAGCAGATCGATCCCGATTTCCCACAAAGGGCGAAGGAAAGGGGGAACGGTGTCGTGATTGGCGGCGAGAACTACGGCCAGGGCTCCAGCCGCGAGCATGCTGCCCTAGCGCCGCGCTACCTGGGGATCCGCGCCAAGATCGCCAAGAGTTTCGCCCGCATCCACAAGGCGAACCTGGTCAACTTCGGCATCCTGCCGCTCACTTTTAAATATCCTGCGGATTATGACCTGGTGAATCAGGGGGAGATGGTGGTCTGCAAAAATTTGCGTGACCTTGTCTCCTCAGGAGCGCGGGAGATTCCGGTCATAATAAACGGCAGGGAGATAGTGACCCTGCTTGAGGTGTCAGAAAGGGAACGCCGGGAGATTCTGTCCGGCGGGACGCTGAACTACGTTAAAAACAGGGAAAAGTAAAGACAGATTTTAGTCCGGGAAAAGCTGTTTCGCGCAAAGCTCGCCAAGTACGCAAAGGAAAAATATTCAGCAGGCAGGCGCTTGCCTTTCACTCAAATGTTTTGTTTTTCTGTCCTTTTTTGTATTTGAATTTCTTTGCGACCTTTGCGCCTTTGCGCGAGTAAATGTCATTTTAAGGTTTAAGCGAGGCTGAATATGGAAGCGAAACTCCGGGCGGTAATGCCCGATCGTGATCTGTTGCTTCTCTATGAACAGATGGTGCTCTGCCGCGAATTCGAGGATTCGTGCGCTGAACAGTATACAAAGGGGCACATAACCGGTTTTCTCCACCTCTACAGCGGCCAGGAGGCGGTGGCCGTTGGTTCCACCCATGCCCTGCACCGGGATGACTATATACTCTCCGCCTACCGGGAGCATGCCCAGGCCATTGTCCGCGGTGCGGAGCCGCGGCGGGTGATGGCCGAGCTGTTCGG
>JBGPID010000081.1:0-10169 GCA_041484725.1 Geobacteraceae bacterium
ACTGCCTTGGCCAGATTGGAGCCGCGATTGACAACATTAAATTCGTAGGAGGAGATTTCACCCGGCTTCAGCTTGCTCCCCTTCCCGGACATTGCAAGCTCGACGATGGGGCGCGCAAAGCGGAGGCTGACCGTAACAGTCGCATTCATTCCCTTGTCGCTATCGGGTTCGATAAGCGACCTAACCGTAGCGTCACTGCCATCGGCGGCGCTCGATTGTGTCGTCAGCTCCATCAGAAGATAGGCTTCTTCCCGGGGCTCCAGCGGACCTATAAGGGTTATCGGGGAGGCGCCGGCCGGACGGTTCCCATCCCGTTTCAGGTCCTGAAAGTAACGGCAGGTCACCCCGACCGGGAGATCGGCACTGACCCGGAACGACTCACGCATATTACCGGTGTTGGTCACCACAATGGGTATCGTCATGGTCTGGCCCGGAATGACCACTACCTTTTCCGTGTTGGCCCTGGCTGCAACCCCGCTGACCGCTTGCACCACCGTCGCTGCGGAGAGGAACGATTCCTTCCTATCCAGTTCGCTGTTGATGACGTCCCCCCGCAGTATCAGCTCCTGCCGCGCCGGGGCATCTTCCTTTAACTGGAAGGTGACCGTGAATTCCCTGCTTTCCCCGGAGTTGATCCTCTGACCGTCGATGACGAGAACTCCCTTTGCTCCCTGACGGAACCCGGAGGGGAGGGGCTCGACCGGCTCATAAAGGGGGGAATAATCGAGCCTGAAATTTACACTGCTGGCGGCCGCGCTGCCGGCATTGAGCAGGGCTATATGGTATACGACCTTCTCGCCCGGCAGGACCGTACCTTTGTCAGGCTTGATCACCGCCCGCAGGAGAGGGGCCGAAGCAGCCAGGGATATTTCCCGTGATTGGGATAGTTCCCGGGCAAACTGGGAGACGACCTTGATCGGGAAAACACTCTTCTGTCCGTCGATACCGCTGCGGGGGATGATGCCCGTCAGGACTCCCTTGAATGCCTCTCCGGGCACGAGCTGCGGCGTGGCCGTGATCAGAATGTCAGGCGTTGCCGAGGAGGCGAATCGAACGTCGAATTCGGAAGGGAATCCGGACTCCAGGGAAAAGCCGTCCGGACCGTTACCCCTGTTCACCACCTCGAACGGGATGGAAAAACGGCTGCCCGCTGCGTAATTTTGCGCTTCAGGTTGCATGGTCAATGCAAAATCGGCGAATTGTTCCACTTCCAGGGTCATGATCTGGGCATTACCGCCGGAAGCCCCAGCTGCTCTGCTGCCAGGGGGCAGATAAAAGGTACCAAGTTCCTTCAGCCTGGCTGAAGCAATAGACGCCGCACGCGAACCGGGGTACCGGTCTATCACCGACTTATACCCGGCAATGGCCTTGTCCCGCAAGGTGGCGGCACTTCCCCTCCTGCGCGGGACAGCGGCTTTCTCCGCCGCCAGCTTCTCGGCCGCAGCCTTCCTTGCCGCAGCCTTTTCCGCCTTTGCCGCGGCTCTTTCCATTGCCAGTTCTTCGGCCGCAGCCTTCCTTGCCGCAGCCTTTTCCGCCTTTGCCGCGGCTCTTTCCGTTGCCAGTTTCTCGGCAGCAGCCTTCCTTGCCGCAGCTTTTTCCGCCTTTGCCGCGGCTTTCTCCGCCGCGACCCTCTCCTCCCAAGCCTTTTCCGCCGCCGCCTTCTCTGTAGTGGCTTTTTCCGCCGCTACTCCTTCAGCCGCGGCTTTCTCTGTCGACTGTTTCTCCGCCGCCAGCTTCTCAGAAGCCGCTTTTTCCGCTGCCAGCCTGTCAGCTTCAGCTTTCTCCGCCGCGGCTTTTTCCGTCGCAAGCCTGTCAGCTTCAGACTTTTCCGTTGCCGTCTTCTCTGCCGCGACCTTCGTTGCTACGGCTTTTCCTTCTTCCTGCGCTTCCGCCATCGGCAGCGGCTCACCTTTTGCGTAGGCAACGGCAAGTTTAGCCAACCCCGGTTCGACCGTGCTTTTTAACGGGCTGTCCGGATAATCATGGAAAAACTGCGCCATGTACTGGGCAGCTTCCTTGCGATGACCCGCCTTGAAATGGGCCCGTGCCAGCCAGAAAATTGCCATGTCGCGCAGAGGCGTATCGGGATATTTCTGCAAGACCTGCGACATCTTGTCGATAGCTCCCTGATAATCCTTGCTCTGGTAAGCATTGAATCCTGAAATGAATATCTGCGAGTCCTGGTATTCGACCGCGAATGCGGGAGTGGCAAGGAGGGAGAGGATAACGATAAACCCCAGAAGGGACCTTCTCACGGCAGAGCGGAGAATAGAATAAACATCCACGGGATCAACCTTTCCAAGCCTATGTGATTAATTTTGTATAAAAAAGTTTTTAATACATAGCATCATAATCTCGGCTTGTCAACGATGAAAGGTTTGTTTAACAGGCCTGACAATCTATTTCAACATTTTTTTTCACTCCCGATGTCCGCAGTATATCTCGCGGTTGTTAATGAAGTCGTTAATGCGTCAAAAAACCGGAATAAATATCTCTTTAAAACATTCCTTTTTGCCTTTATACTTTGGGCGGACGCATTGTCGGAAAAGGCATTTGAACGCGGATCAAGAGTGCTTGATGGGGAGGCATAGCCGGAAAGATCATGATCGATATCGCAAAAACCGACCATTTCCCCGCCGCCCCCGGCGTCTACCTCATGAAGGGGGCAGACGGCCGGGTCCTTTACGTGGGAAAGGCGCGCGACCTGAAAAAAAGGGTCCGCTCTTATTTCAGCGCATCACGCGACTCCCGCTTGCATATACGCTTTCTCATGGAGCGGGTGATGGATATCGACTTCATCATTACCGATACCGAAAAAGAGGCGCTCATCCTCGAGAATACCCTCATCAAGGAGCACCGGCCGCGTTACAATTTCAACCTGCGCGACGACAAGACCTACTTCTCCCTGCGGATGGATATGAGCGAGGAATTCCCGCGGCTCAATATAATCCGCAAGGTGACCCGCGACGGCGCACGCTACTTCGGCCCCTACTCCTCCGCGGCGGCTGCCCGTGAGGTGCTGAAGCAGCTTTCCAGGTTATTCCCGCTGCGTCACTTTCCAATCGAGAGTTGCCGGCGGCGGGGACGACCCTGCCTTTTCCATCAGCTCGGACAATGTTCCGCACCGTGCCATGGGCTGATCTCACGGGAGGAGTACCTCCTTCTCGCCGAGGGGGCGGCCCTCTTCCTTGAGGGGAAGAACCGCGATCTGGTGAATATCTTCCGGCAACGGATGGCCGAGGCGGCGGCTACGGAACAGTACGAGGAGGCGGCCCGCTTCCGTGACCTGATCGGCGCTGTCGAGGTGACCGTGGAAAAACAGAAGATGGTAGTGGCGGAGGGGGACTTCGACCTCCTCGGCTACCATCGCGCCGGCAACTGGCTGGAGGTGCTTCTCCTCTTCATGCGCGGCGGCAAGGTGATCGGCAGCCGGAGCTATTCCCTTGTCTGGGAGCTCGACGACGCAGAAGGGCTGACCTCCTTCCTCCACGAGTACTATGGTCGGGAGGTCTACATCCCGTCAGAGCTTCTCCTGCCTATCCCGCTCCCGGAGACCGACTCTTTCGCCGAACTCCTCTCGGAGAAGCGCGGTCGGCGGGTCATCGTCACCTCACCTCGGCGCGGCGTGAAGAGCGAACTGGTAAGGCTAGCCATGAAGAACGCGACCACCGCCGCCCAGGAGAAACAGGAGGCCCAGGCGGGTAAGGAGGCGGTGTTGCGGGAGATGCAGGGAAAGCTCGGTCTTCCCAAAGTTCCCCGCCGCATTGAGTGCTACGACATCTCCAATATCCAGGGGCGTTATGCGGTGGGGAGCCGGGTCGTCTTCAGCGACGGCCGTGCCGACAAGGCCCTCTACCGCCGCTATCGCATCAGAACCGTCGACCAGGCGGACGACTTCGCGATGATGCATGAGGTCCTCTCTCGCCGCTTCGCACCCGGCAAGGAGGATGGCCGTCCCGACCTGATCGTCGTCGACGGCGGCATCGGACAGTTGAACGTCCTCACCCGGGTCCTCCGGGAGCTCGGAGTCGGGGGTGTGTCGGCCGTAGGGCTGGCCAAGAGCCGGGTGGAGAAGGGGATGGCGAAGGAAGAGATTGAAAGGAGCGCCGAGCGGCTCTTCCTGCCGGGGCGGAAGAACCCGCTGATGTTGCTTCAGAACTCGGCGCCGCTGCTGCTCCTGAGTCTGATACGCGACGAGGCCCACCGCTTCGCCATCACCTATCATAAAAAGGTGCGCGGCAGGGAGACTCTCACTTCGCGCCTTAAGGATGTGCCGGGGGTCGGGGAGAAGCGCCTGAAGGCGCTGCTACGCCACTTCGGCAGTCTGCGGAAGCTGGAGGGAGCGTTGCTGGAGGAGATTTCGGCGGTGAAAGGGATTTCCGGGAGCGTGGCTGAGAGGGTGTGGGAGTATCTCCATCCCCCTACCCCCCGGTAAAGAACCTCCTGATGCTTCTTCCCATCTCCCTGAAGGCCTCGCTGGTCTTCTGTCCTACATCCCTGAACCATTCGCCGACTGTCCCGCTGGTTTTCTTTGCTGCCTGGCCGGTCTCCTTCCCCATCTGTTTGAACCCCTGACCGACTTCCTTGCTCCCCTCCTTTACGGCCTGACCGGTATCCTTACCGATCTTTATGATCCCCTGGCCGACCTCTTTCCCACCCTCCTTGAACGTGTTATCTGCCCAAACCGGGGTAGCCAGAAAAAGGGCGATTAACACAACACCCAGCATTATTCTCATGGCAGCATCCTCCTGTGCGAAGTCTGTAACAACTCTATCACGGAAAGGAGTCCCGTCAAAGCTGTCCCTGAAAAATGCGGGATCGCTGATCTGCATCAGAACGGACCCCTTTGACGGCCCTCCTCTGCGATCCTGCTCCCCGCGGCGTCGTAAGAATAGAGGAGAAGACCGGCCCATATGCAGGCGAAGCCGGCGAGATGGGCGCGGGTGAACGGCTCCCCAAACGCCACGACCGCCAGCAGAAAATGGAATGTCGGCGTAATATACTGCATGAAACCGATGGTTGCAAGTCGCAGCAGTCTGGCGGCGGCCGAGAACCAGAGCAGGGGTATCGCGGTGATGACCCCTGCCAGGGGAAGAAGTATGTTGTCCCCGGGAGTGGCGGAGGGGAATGCCCCCTTACCCGTGACCGCCAGGTAGAGGAGGTAGCCGGAGGCCGCCGGGAAGAGGAGGAGCGTCTCCACTGCGAGGCCGGTCAGGGCGTCGGCCGCAACGATCTTGCGCAGGAGGCCGTACAGCGCAAAGGAAATCGACAGCACCAGTGCTATCCATGGGACGTTGCCGAGCCGGAAAGTCAGGACGAGGACCCCGGCGATGGCGAGCGCCAGGCTCAGCACCTGAACCCTCCGCAAGCGCTCGCCGAGGAAGAGGAAGCCGAGCAGTACCGAGACGAGGGGGTTTATGAAGTAGCCGAAGCTCGACTGGAGCACTTCCCCCCGATCAACCGCGAAGATGAAGACGAACCAGTTGGTGGAGATGAGCAGGGTGGTGGCGCAGAGGATGGTGAGCGCCTTCCGGTTCTTAAGAGTGGTGAGGACCTTCCCCCACCCCCTGGTGGCGGCCAGGATGAAGAGGAGCGTGATGAGGGACCAGACGATGCGGTGGGCGAGCACCTCCAAAGGCGGGACATGGGCCACCCATTTGAAAAAGAGGGGGAAGAACCCCCAGAGGAGGTAGGCGGCAAGGCCATAGGTGATCCCCAGGCGGGTTGCTCGGGTTGTGTCATGGGCCGGGCCGGTCAGGAGTGCCTCTTTTCCCACTCCGCGTAGAGTTCGGAAACCCGCTGGGAAAGGAGGGAGTGCTCATCTCCCATTGTTCTGGCCGCCTCATGATCTGCGAAAAAGGCGGGGTCGGCCATCTTTCTCTCCAGTTCGGCAATGCGTCTTTCCATATCCTCGATCCCCGCCTCCATTTCGGCAAGCCGCTTCTGCCGCTGGCGCTCATCCCGCTGGCGCTGCTTCTCTTCTTCGCGCTGGCGCTGGCGCTCTTCCTTGGCAGGAGGGACAGGGGACAGGGTACAGGAGACAGGGGAAGTTCCTGAAGCAGGGGCGCAGCGCGCAGCACCCCTGCTTTCGGTAACGGCGGAATCCATAGCCCCCTTCTTCTCCAGGTAGTACTCGTAGTCGCCATAAAACGAATTGAGCTTGCCGTCTTGCACCTCAATGATCCTTGTTGCCAGTCCGTCGATGAAATGGCGGTCGTGGGAGACGAACACGACAGTGCCGGGAAAGGTGCGCAGTGCGTCGAGAAGGACATCCTTGCTGAAGAGGTCGAGATGGTTGGTCGGCTCGTCCATGAGGAGGAGGTTGGCGGGCTTGAGGAGGATCTTTGCCAGGGCGAGACGGTTTTTCTCCCCGCCGGAGAGGACCGACACCGACTTGTCGATATCATCGCCGGAAAAGAGAAAAGCGCCGAGGATATCGCGGAGCTGGGGGACCATCTCGTAGGGGGCATCAACAAGAAGCTCCCCATAGACGCTCCGAGCGGAGCCCATCGCCTCGGCCTGGTCCTGGGCGAAGTAGTCAAGTATCACATTATGGCCGATGCGCCGCTCTCCCCCCTGGAATTCACCCCCGGCCAGGACCCGCATGAGGGTCGATTTCCCCGCCCCGTTATGTCCCACAAGGGAGATCCGCTCTCCCTGCTCGATGACCAGGGAGATCTCGTGGAGTACTTTTCTTGCGCCGTAGGCCCGGGTGACCCCTTGCAGCTCCATGACGACCCGGCCGCTCTTGGGAGGGGTGGGGAAACGGAACCGGATCCGCTTCCGTTCCGGCGGCAGAACGATCCGCTCGATCCGCTCCAGCTGCTTGATGCGCGACTGGACAAGGCTCGCCTTGTCAGCCTTGTAACGGAAGCGGCTGATGAACTCCTCCATCTTCCGGATCTCTTCGTCCTGGCGGCGTTTTGCCTCCCGAAGCGCGGCAACCCGCTCTTCGCGCCGCACCAGATAGTCGCTATAACTGCAGTGGTAATCGGTGAGTGTGTGGTTCCAGACCTCCACGATCCGGTGGCAGACCTGGTCGAGGAAGAAACGGTCGTGGGAGACGAGGATGACCGAAAAGGGATAGAGCTTCAGATACTCTTCCAGCCAGTTGCGCGACTCGATGTCCAGATGATTGGTCGGCTCGTCGAGGAGCAACACTTTAGGTTTTTTCAAGAGGAGCCGGGCCAGGGCGATCCGCATCTGCCAGCCCCCGGAGAACTCGCCGCATTCCCGCTCCCAGTCCGGGGGGGAGAAGCCGAGGCCGGCCAGAACATTTCCCACCTCCGCCTCCATGGAATAACCCCCCTTGAGCCGGAACTCTTCATGGAGGTGCCCCATCCGCGCCAGCTGGTCGTCGTGACCGGGGTCGTCGTGGGGGAGCGTCTCAAGCCTGCGGGTGAGGTCGTGCAGTTCCCGTTCGATCCCCTGCAGTTCACCGAGGGCGGACATCGCCTCGGCGAAGAGGGTACGCCCGCGTGTAACAATGCCGTCCTGGGGGAGATAACCGACGGTCGCCCCTTTGGCGAACTGGATCTCGCCGCCGGAGTGTTCCACATGTCCGGCGATTATCCGCATCAGGGTCGACTTGCCCGCCCCGTTCTCACCCACGAGGCCGACCCGTTCTCCCTTTTTCAGGTGCCAGTTGATATCGGTGAAGAGCGGTTTCCCCGCGAACTCCTTGGAGAGATGTTTCAGATGGAGCATCAGGATTCCTGGAAGATGTATTCGGGGCGTATCATTTGTTGATCATTACATCGCCCGTATTGGTAAAAAGAGTGGCGGGGAGTTGAAATACCCGTTTGAATATATTGAAAACCCCCTTGGCCATGGACTGAACCGGAATGGCCCTGACCTGAGGGTCTTCAAGTTTCCCCTTTGCCTCAAAATAAGCGGTTATCAGGGATTTATTCTTGCCGGTCAGGATCCATCCCACGAACGGGATATGACTCAGCACCTTATCTACGGTCTGCAAAGGCTTGACCCCTATGGTAGCATCGAGTTCATTCTTTACCAGGTCGGCTTTGCCTATTGCCGAGATATTGATCGCGTCGCTGGCAACGTAGATGTCGTTGCTGGAGACGATGCCGTCTTTGATCGACAGGGTCGCCGTTAACTTATTGTACGGCATCCCCCCCGAAACCATGTCCGGCAGTTGAAACTTCAACAGTTGTGAAAAATTCAGCAGGGAGAAAATTTTTGACAGGACGGTGAACTTGCGGAGTGTACCCTCCTCAAAATGGAATTTTGCCGAGCCGAGGGCCGTTCTCTTGAGCTCTTCAGCGGTTTTCCCCTTTGCTGTCAATTCTCCCTGTAGTGCAAGTTTACCGGTTATCTCCTGTTTCTTCACCCCGGCGGCCTGCATGAAACTTGCGGCAGACACCCCGTTCAGGTTGTAACTGAGCTGATAGCGGGGTGCCCCGTTCGTGCCGAAGTCTATCCGCGCCTTTCCGGAAATCTCGCCATCCAGGGCCGAACATTCCAGCGGTTCCAGATAAAGTATATTATTTTCGTAGATCACCGTGCTGCGCATTTTCTCGAAGTCAATTCCCCTGGCCTTGCCCGTATCCACCTGGAACGCGGCCTTCAGTGTCAGAGGCGAGGACTGTGCCCCCTTCTTATTGATCCGTTCCAGGCTCCCTGCCAGGATGAGGTCTTCCACTTCCAGGTAGGGAGAAGTGACGCTCAGATCGATGTTCGGGTTGTCCAGGTTCTGGACGGTCCCTTTCAGGTTGACGACGGATCTGTTCATGTGGGTGGTGAAGGATTTTATCTGCAGATTATGGTTCTGCAGGGAAATATTCCCCTGCACCTTGGTGAGCCTAACTTCCTTATGGGGAGCTTGCACCCCGAAATCGGCTGGATCCAGTAATGGAGACGAAAACACCAGGGAAAACGCGGGATTGGAGAAGCCGGTCAGTTTACCTCTGGCGTAGATGGATGAGTTCCCGATGCGAGCGGCGAGCTGAGAACTCTCCAATGTATCGCCGTTGAATGTGATGACCCCGTTGATATTGCTGACCGGTTTTATAACTTCGCTGGGTCTGAAGGAAAAACCGGCCAATAGAATATTGCCTCCCCAGCGGAAATCGTTAAATTCGTGGCCACCCCCTTCCCCGCTGACGGTCGCCCGGAGTTTCCCCGTTGCCTGGTATTTGTTGACGCTGGGGAGCATGGCCGCTACCTCGTTGACCTGGAACTGGTTGGTCCTGATATCCACGACCAGGTGTCCAGTATCGGCAAAACGGTACGAGGCCCCGATGTTCAGGAGCATCGGGGCGAGATTGAATTGGAGAGATGAAACCTTCATCTCCTGCCTGGTGATGTTTCCCTTGAAGGCGAAAGTGTTCGACCGGCCGGCCGGTTTGTTGATCAGGTCGGGGTAGCTGAATGCGATCGGGGTGAGGTTCCAGTCGCCCGAAAGGTTGTAGCTGCTGGTTGGACCTGCTCCGGCCAGGTGCAAGGTCGATTCTCCGAAAAAACCGAGCCTGGCGCCCTTTCCCTTTCCCAGCAACCATGACAATTCCGCCTGGCGGGGGGTTATGCTCGCGGTAAAGGGGTAGTCGCAGGGGGTGGTAAGGGGGTAGTCGGTGATTTTTCCATCGAGGGTGAGCGGTGAACCGCCGAAATTGCCCGACATCTTGATCAGACTGAAGTCTTTGCCGCGCATCTCCAGGGTCCCCTTGATGTTATTGAAGGTCGGGACATTTGGACCGTACGTCACCAGCCCTTTTTCCACCCGTCCGTTAATGAAAAGGACGTTGTAATTGTTGCCCCGTTCCATGTGGGCGATCTGGCTCACCCGGCCGTCCAGCCGGCCATCGTCCAGTCTGTAGATTCCCCCCTTGATGTGCTGTTCGATGTAGTCGGCGGTGTCTTTGACGATTATCCCGTACGGTATGTAACGGGCAAAATTTTCCAGATTGAAGGTGGATGTTCTGGCCTTGGCTGTAATGCGGAGATCGCTGGTATTGATGTCACGGATGGCGCAGCTCCCCTTTACATTCAGCCCGTCAACCGTCAGATTAAGCGATTTTACCGTTATGTCAACGGGATTGAGTCCCATCTCATAGTTGAAATCCATCTTCCTGGGGGTAAGGACCGCATGGAACACCTGGGGGTAATCAAAGCGAAGTCCGGTGATCCTGACCTTTCCCTTGGAGGAGAAT
>JBGPID010000082.1:0-10151 GCA_041484725.1 Geobacteraceae bacterium
GTCTCCCGTTAGGTCTAGGCTTGAATCCAGCAACCGGGGTCATTTCCGGGACTCCGACCACAATAGGAATCTCGAATTTCACGGTGATGGTTACCGATTCGGACAATGGAACCGCTACCCAGGCCCTATCGATATCCACCGAGTTGGCCGTGACGACGACTTCACTGCCCGGCGGGAAAATCTTAACGGCTTATAACCAGACCCTTTCCGCAAGCGGCGGTAAGCCCCCCTATACCTGGTCTTTTACTGGTGGTCTCCCGTTAGGTCTGGGCCTGAATCACGCAACCGGGGTTATTTCCGGGTTTCTGGACGCAATAGGCACCTCGAATTTCACGGTGAAGGTTACCGATTCGGCCATTCCTGCGGGAACCGCTACCGAGGCCCTATCGATAACTGTGTCGCCTTAAGTGCGCCAACTAAGCCAGTCGCGTCATTACTAATGGCGGCAACGGGGGGCACATTCGGTAACCATTTACTGGAATGCCGTGGCAGGGGCGACGTCCTGCAATCATCTAATGGTCAAGGGGAATGGGGGTCGATGGGAAAGGGGGTCCTTTACTCTTGACAACTCCTTCTAGTAGGGAAACTGGGGAACAAATTTGTTTTCCGGTAAATTGCCGATGTAGTAGTCTCGCATGTCGTCCAAACGGCTCAGCTGAAACCGGTTGAGTTTAAGATTGAGATATAATGTTCCTCCCAGTTTTGCTCGTAGCGCCCAGAACCGCCTTTTGGACAGCCCTTCACCTCAGTGTCACCACCGTTGCCCCGTCTCCCCCTTCAAACTGCTCTCCCTTGCGGAATTCCAGAACGAGGGGGTGGCCATCGAGATAATCGCGTACGGCGCGCATCAGTGCGCCGGTCCCCTTGCCGTGGATTACCCTGACTTCGCCATTCCCTTCCAGGGAGGCGTGATTCAAAAATCGCTCAAGTTCGGGGAGTGCTTCGTCAACCCGCATTCCGATGATCTTCAACTCGCGGGAGAGTGCCTCTTCAGCTTCAGTTGGCCGTGAAACGCGCCGTGGCTGTGCCGCTTTACCTTTGGCCGGGGCTGCTTCGGCCAGCGATATCTCCAGTTCCATGCGTCCCGCCCGCACCCGCAAGCGGCCATGCTTGCGGTCGATGGCAATAATGATGGCGTCGTAACCGATCGACCTGACGAAAACGGGCATTCCCTCTGCAAGCCGGTCCGCTGTCAGATGCTCGTCTGGACGTAATTCCCGCAGCTTCTCTTCCACCTGCCGCTCGGCATTATCTAGACGTTGTTTGGCCAGGCGGCTACGCTCTTGCCGCGCCTCGTCGATTATCGCATTAACTTGCCGTTTTGCCCCGAGGACAACCTCTTTAGCCTCCAGCCAGGCCTTCTCCAACGCCTCTTTCCGGCGTTGTTCCGCCTCGGCGGTTCTCTCCGCCAGATGCAGTTCCTTTTCCGCCATCTGTCGTTCCCGCAGCTCAAGCTGCCGAAGTTTCTCTTCATGAAGCTGCCGCATCTCCTTTAGCTCCGCCAACAGTTGATGAAAGTCGGTTTCCAGGCGGCCGACCATCCCTTGGGCAAAGCTAATGACCCGGTCGGGAAGGCCGTAGCGGCGGGCGATTTCCAGGGCGTGTGATTGTCCTGGCTCGCCGCTCTTCAGTCGGTAGAGGGGTGTAAGCGTCTGCCGGTCGAATTCCATGGCGGCGTTGACCATCCCTGGCGTCCGGTGGACGAAACCGATGATGTCTGAAAGGTGAGTTGTGGCTAGGACGAGCGCCCCATTCGCCTGCAGATCGTGGAGGACGGCGCAGGCGATGGCCGCCCCCTGTCCCGGTTCGGTGCCGGTGCCGAGCTCGTCGAGGAGGACCAGGGTCTGGCTGTCCGCTTCTCTGAGTATCCCGGAAATCCGGGAAACGTGGGCGGAGAAGGTGGAGAGACTCTCCTCGATGGACTGCTCATCGCCGATATCGACGAGCAGGGCGCTGACCAGCGGGAAGACGGAGGTGGAAGCCGCCGGGACCGGTATCCCGGCAAGGGCCATGAGGAGGAGGAGCCCGGTGGTTTTGATGGCGATGGTCTTGCCGCCGGCGTTGGGGCCGGTGATGACCATGATTGTCGATTCTTCCCCGAGGGTCAGGTTGAGGGGGACGACCTCACGTCCGCCCCTCTCCCGCTGGAGGAGCATGAGGAGCGGATGGCGGCCCTCCTTGAGACGGATGACCGGAACCTCGCTGATTGCCGGGGCCTCTGCCTGGAGCAGATCGGCAAAGCTGGCGATGCTGTTCAGAAGGTCGAGCCGGACGAGCGCCCGGAACTCCCGCTCGATCTCGACCTGATCCTCCCTGATCCATTGGCAGATCTGGCGCAGGATGCGGATCTGCTCCGCCTTCTCCTCCGCCGCCAGGTTCTCCAGCTCATTGGCAAGACCGATGATCTCGATCGGCTCCATGAAGGCTGTCTCACCGGAGTTGGAGACGTCGTGCACAACCCCCGGCACCATCCCCTTGGAATCCATCCGGACCGGGATTACCCACCGTCCTCCCCGTTGGGTGATGAAGTCATCCTGGAGGAAGATGGCGGTCTGCCTCTCCCGGACTATCTCCTCGAGGCGCCTGCGGATCCGTGCGGTCAGGCTCCGCTTGCGCCCGCGCAGCTCGAAGAGAAGCCGCGATGCGCTGTCGAGAATGTTTCCTTCTTGGTCGAGGGATGCCTCCAGAGGTTCGAGAATAGCGGGAAACCCGTGCAAATGGTCCGCCAGTTCCTGCAACAGGGGGATGTCGGTGCGGTAGGCGAATTGCCTGGCAATGGCGTCCAGGGTCCGCATTACCGGGAGGAAGAGCACCAGGTCGCGGGGGTCGAGGACCGCCCCGGCGGGCCGGATCATTGCCAAGACCGGGGTTATCTCCTGAAATGGCGCGAGTCGGAGCGGCACCCCGATCTGGGTCAGACGACGGATCTCCCCGATCTGGCCGAAGCGCCGTTCGATCTCCCGGCGGTCCCGCATGGGGCGGAGATTGTGGATTTCGCTCCGGGTGGCGTCGCTGTTGACAAACCCGGCGATGACGCCGAGGACCTTGTCGAATTCGAGGATGCGGAGGGTTTCGTTCTTGATCATTGACAAACCTGCAAATCTTTACTCCTCTCCATCCTTGTTGATTTCCTTGTATTTGCCGGCCGAACGCCTCTGCCGGCGTGCCTTCCGGCGGCGTTCCTTCTCCTGTTCGAGGCTTCTCGGGGTGGACAGTCCCTTGCTGAGCGCGATCTTTTCCAGCAGTTCGCGCCGCGCCAGGAAACGGTTGAGCGACTGGCTCCGCTCCGCCATGCACTTTACCTCGATACCGGTGGGGATGTGCCTGAGCCAGACGCAGGTGGAGGTCTTGTTCACGTGCTGTCCCCCCTTCCCCGAAGAGCGGACGAACCTCTCCTCCAGCTCTTCCTCCCGGATGCCGAGGGCCGCCATCCGTTCCCTGAGCCATCTGTTCTTTTCTTCGCTGACGGAAAAGGTGAGCATACTCGTTCCCTAACCATATACTAAACAACTCTTGAAAAATCCTCGCCAAAGGTTAACTGAACAGCCGCTCCAAATCCGCCAGAAAGCGCTCTTCGCTCTCGAAAACCAACCCCCGCAAACCCCGGGAGCTTGACCGCTCCACATTGGCCGGCATATCATCGACGAAGAGCGCTTCCCGGGGAGCAATGCCGAGGAGGGCAACAGCTTCGGCAAAGACGGCAGGGTCACGCTTCCCCTTCCCCAGACGGTAACTGTTGAAGACCCGGTTGAACTCGTGGTAAAAATTGTCCCGGACATCCAGCCGCTCCAGCCAGTCGGTCTGATCGCTCAGAATGGCGGTGATAATCCCCATTTGACGCAGCCGCCGCACTGCTTCGAGCATCCGCGGCCGGATGACGAAGCGCGCAAGGATCTCGCCGGAGAGTTCCGCATCGGTTCCGGTAAGGCCGGCCCGTTCACGCATCATGGCCCAGAACTCGGTCTCGCCCGCCCGCCCCACAATGTAACCCGAGTCATATATGGCATCCATCCCCAACCGGAGCACTTCCTCAGGGTCAAGCCCGTGACGCCGGGCAATGGCATGGAGCCCTTCACGGAATCCCTCCGTCGCAAGCACCCCGCCGAAATCGAAGAGGACCGCCCGCGGCACATTATCCATGGTGGCATTCCCGGTCATTCCCCTTTTTACTCCTTTTTCACTTGAAATAATTTTACCTTAATACTGCAATTAAACGCGGATTAACGCGGATAAAACTAAATGCTTTTCTTAGGTTTTATCGTCCACAGATTACACGGATTTTTATATATTTTACACCAAAAAATATTTTGGCCGGCGCATTGACAATCGTTATAAAGGGGATAATCTATTATTAAAGCTATGTTCGCATCCCACAGGGCTTAGCGCTGCCAAAACGGCGAGAGCCTGAAACCCTCGCATCACCCTCCATTCGCCCCGGAGCAATCCGGGGTTTTTTTATCTGGTGGCATTTTCCTGAAAAAATGGGTAAATATATCGTGTCGCAATGCGAACCTGGAAGAGAGGCCATGGCGCGAATCTGCACGTTGATCATAAACCCCATATCCGGCGGATATTCCGAGTTGAAGCTGCGGAAGGTCATGGTCGCCCTCGAAGCGGGCGGTCTTGCCCCGGAGATTCTGCTGACGAAAAGCGCCGCTGATGCTACGCTCTTTGCCCGGCGTATCTGTCAGGAACGGGAGGAACCGTTCCTCATCGCCGGCGGCGGAGACGGCACCGTCAATGGGGTTATCAACGGGCTTGTGCCGGAAAGGGCCACTCTGGCAGTGCTCCCCTTGGGGACTGCCAATGTGCTTGCCAAAGAGCTTGGAATACATTCTCTCGAAGACGCGCTGTCCAGGATCGTGCGTGGGGTGACCCGTCCTCTGACGGTCGGGCTTCTTGAGGCCGGAGAGGCGCGACGCCGGTTCCTGCTGATGGCCGGCATCGGCCTGGACGGCATTATTGTGCAGGGAGTGCGGGAGAGTGAAAAAAGGGTCCTGGGGAAGGGCGCTTATATCCTTTCTGCGGCAAGGCATTTGCGCAAATGGGAAAAGGAGCGGCTGGAGGTGATGGCAGACGGCAGAAGGCTCGACTGTCATTCCGTTGTCGTCTGCAATGCCGCACGCTACGGCGGCGGGTTTATCCTCGCCCCCGGCGCGGAGCTGTTCACTCCTGAATTCCAGGTGGTCTGCATGACGGGTAATAGTCGTTGTGCTTACTTGCGGCTCGCCCTCTCGGTTATCTCGGGAAGGGCAGGAAAGTGCAGTGATATCACCCGCATTACCGCCGGAGAGTTGATGATCTCCGGGAATAAAGCGGTCCAGGTGGATGGAGATTACTGCTGTGCTGCCCCGGTCCGGATAACTGCAAGGGGAGGCTTTGCGCGGCTGATTATTTAGTGTCCATCCGGAAACTCCGGATGAGACACTACTAGTTTCCAATTCCGGCAATACTTTTATTGATCGTGGCAAAGAGTTGATTGAAGTCGATCGGTTTCAAAATGTAGTGATTGATACCGATCTCGATGGCGTTCAGGAAATAATCCGTATTGCTGTATGCCGAAACGACGATGATGACGGCCCTGGGATTGATGGCCTTGATTTCGGTGGCCATTGTGATGCCGTCCATGACCGGCATGTTGACATCGGTGACGATTATTTCCGGCGCATGCTCCTTGTACAGTTCCAGACCGATCTTGCCGTTTTCAGCGACATGGACCTGCACTCCGGGAAATTTCATGGAGATCATCATGCTGAGGAGAGTCCTGGTAACATGGTCATCTTCCACACAGAGAAACGATATCTTCGGCTGGGGATGGACTATCGTTTCCACGTCAGACCTCGATCCTGAACTCAGCACCGCCACCGACGTTGCGCACGGAAAGACGACCCTTCATCTTTTTCTCGATAATGGTTTTAGACATGAACAGACCAATTCCTGTTCCCTTCCCCAGTTCCTTGGTGGTGAAATAGGGCTCGAAAATTTTATCCATGATTTCCCCGGTGATACCACCGGCATTGTCGGTGACGGTAAGCACTGACTTTCCCTTATCCTTCCATGTTCGCACCGTTACCCGCGCATCTTCCTTTTTCCGCTCCAGATAAGCGTCCCTGGCGTTTGTCAGGATATTGAGAAGCACCTGTGAGTATTCGTTTGGATAGCCGTCTATCTCAGGGTCATCGGCAACGCTGAGATCGATCATGATACGCTGAGCCTTGAAACTCTCCTCGATCATTGAGATTGTTTTCGCGGCGACCCGATTTATCTTGAACCGGCTTTTTTCTCTGTCCGGTATGAAGAAATCCCGGAAGTCATCGATGGTCTGCGACATGTAAGAGATGATTTTCATGACACTGTCGATGCTGGCAGTGAGGAGATCCTTGCTGAAAGTGCCGCTTTCGTAGGAAAGACCCAGTTGCTGGACAGTCAGTCCCAGGACGTTCAAAGGCTGACGCCACTGATGGGCAATGTTGCCGAGCATCTCTCCCATGGCAGCCTGGCGGCTCTGCTGTAACAGCAACTTATCTTTTTCCCGAAGTTCTTCCATGGCCCGGATGCGTTCCGCGGATTCCAGCAGGAGCGCCTGTTCGGCCAGATTGCGTTCAGTGATGTCGGTTATTGCCGTCCGGTAAAGCGGTTCTCCACTTTCGGCATCACGCACGGAAACGCTGTACAACTGAGCATGGAGCTCTCTCCCCCCTTTTGCCCTGATGCGCAGCTCGGTGGTGACATTTCCTCCGGGTTGCCTGCAGCGCCGCATATGGTCATTTAAGAGCCGGTCATCTTCATTTATGACATGGGAGATGAACGGCGTGCCGACCAGGAATGAGCGGTCAACCCCCAAAAGTCCTGCCCCGGTCAGGTTGATTTCCCGGATAACACCTTGTCCGTCGAGAGTGACATACCCCAGGGGAGCGAAATCATAGAGATCCGAATACCGTTTGAGGGCATTTTCCAGTTCCAGCCTCTGTTTTTCCATTTGCCCGGTCCGCTCCAGAACCCGATTTTCCAGCTCATCAGTTGTCATACCCAGTTCCTTTAAAGCATACCGCTGCTCCCGATGGAGCGTCGCTTCCAGCAGTTCCCGCTCGATTACAGACGCCAGCCGCACGTAACTTCCCGGGAGTCGAAGTCGCGATCGGCTCTTAAAGCGTAAAATAGATGGTTGCCCCTTTTCCCACTTCTCCCTCTGCCCACACCCTTCCGCCGTGGCGCCTGATGATCCGTTCCACCGTGGCCAGACCTATGCCGTGCCCCTTGAATTCCTCCGTGCCGGGGAGACGCTGGAAAGGTATAAAAAGTTTTCCCGCATGCTCCATGTCGAAACCGGAGCCGTTGTCCCGAACGAACCAGGTCGGTTTCCCTTCCACCTCGATCTGGCCGAATTCGATTACTGCCTCCAGCTGATTGCCGGTGTATTTCCAGGCGTTGCCGAGGAGGTTCTCCAGGACCACCTGCAAAAGGTTTGCATCGCCTTTGACAGTTATCCCTTCGGCGATCAGGAACGTGACACGGCGTGCGTGCTCCATATCTCGTAATCCCTCGGCAACCCCCTGGGCTATTTCACTGAGATTGACCGTTTCCCGGTGCAGCTCACTGTGTGACAGATGGGAAAAATTGAGCAGGGCTTCGATGAGCTGGTTCATGCGCAGGGTCCAGTCATAGATTTCCCTAAGATATTCTTTGCACTGGGGGTTCAGATTGCCGGCGAACAGTTCCAGAATTACCTGGCAGTAGCCGTTGATGATCGTCAGGGGCTTGCGCAGGTCGTGGGATACGGTATAGTTGAATGCCTCCAACTCCTTGTTTGCAGCTTCCAGATCGAACGCCCGGACCAGGAGATTACGGTAGAGTATTTCGATCTCCTCCTCGACCCGTTTACGTGAGGTGATGTCCCATGCGGTGATCACCACCAATGCGCTTTCTTCATCCGCCCCCTGGATTGGATTAATGGCGTACTCGAAATTCCTTATTCCCTGTGCCGTAGGGAAGGTGGTTTCACCACGAGCCTCTTTCCCCGAGGCAAAAACTTCTTCCCGTTTCCTGTCGATCCGCTCCATTGTATCAGGCGGCAAGCCCATCTCCTGCCACTTTTTGCCGATTATCGCGGCAGGTTCCAGACCCATGGATTTCAGCGCGGCGCCGCTGGCGTAGAGATATCTTCCCTCCCGATCAATGAGGAAAATTTGATTTGGGGAGGCGGAGAGAATGGCGTCCAGTATCCTCGCCTGCCCCAGGACCTGATCCGTGAGGCGCTTCAGTTCGTCTTCTGCCTGCCTGCGGGGGGTAATGTCTTCTATGATGACAATGAAATAGCCGTTATCTGCGGGACTCTTCCCTACCAGCGATACCGTCACATTTGCCCAGACGATTGTGCCATTCTTGTGGATATAGCGTTTTTCCAGAGAATAACTATTTACCTCGCCGGCCAATGCACTCTGGATGTTTTCGATGCTTATTGCCATATCGTCGGGATGGGTGATGTCTTTGAATGTCAGCTTCCGTAATTCTTCCTCCGTATAGCCGACGATATCGCACATTTTCCGGTTGATGCGAAGCCATTTGCCGTCAGGGGCGACATGGGCGATGCCGACCGCGGCCTGTCTGAAGGTCGCCTGGAAGAGCTCTTCGCTCTCCTGCAGAGCCTCTTCCATTTTATCCTGTTCGGTAATGCCTTCCTTGACCGCTGTCCCGATTTCGTCGGCTTTTTCCACCATGGTCTATTCCTTGACAATTAGAACGTCATGTCTCTCCATTCGGACCCTTTGAATTTCGGACTTAATGAGCAAAAAATAGCACAAACCGGTTTTACGGGCAAGATGTTAATTATTGGAATCTATGAAAATCTTCCCTTCATCCGGCCGCTCTTTCATCTACTGCCTCTTCTCTTCTGGACGCATACATAGAGGTGAGCCGGAACCAGAGCCAGGTGAGAGCGGCGGCCGCCAGAGTGCCGGGAAGACGGTCCGTGAGCCGGTGCAGGTATCGGTCATGGAAAGCGAGGAGGGGCGTGTTCCCTTTCCCGGCGGGGACGCCGCACAGGAAATTTCGGCGTGTGTCGAGGAAAAAGGGGATCTGCCAGGCGTGGGAACGGACATAGACCCCGGTGGCATACCAGAGGAAGAGCCGCTGTTGCAGGGGGAGAGCGTCGATCAGCCGGCTGATCGCCAGAAGAACGGGTGCGAGAGCAATCCGTTTGCTCCGGTCATGGCCGGCGTAGATGGAGGGGAATTCGCGGAAGAAGCCTTCCCATCCCTGCGTGGCGAAATTCATTATGATGGCGTTCAGGAGCTGACGCTCATAAAGCCCTTCAGTCTCGAAACGGCGGGCGGAGGTGAAAATTTCGGCAGGGAAGAGAAGCCATTCTCCCTTCTGCCGGACGGTCTCGGCGAAACGTGTCTCCGAAAGCAAAGGGAACGACCCGTCTAAGGGCCCCGCCTCGTCGAAAAACACGCGCCGCAGCATGAATCCCTGATCACCGTGGGTGCATTCCCGACGATGAAGGCGGGCCTTGCATTCGTAAAAGTAAAATCCCAGAGAAGGAGAGGTGTCGCGACGGGCAAAACGGAGCGGGAAATGACCGGCGATCCGTTCATCGCCCCTGTAGGCGATCTGTTTGTCCAGGAGATCGAGCGCCGTACGCAGGGCATGGCGCTCGGAGAAGTGCGAGTCGGCGTGAATGAAGAGGAGGGTTGCACCGCGGCATGCTGCGGCGCCGGCGTTCAGTTGCTCTCCCCGTCCCTTGCCCTCCTCCACCAGGGTAACCGGGAAGTGGACTTCCTTTCCTAGCCGGCGCGCCGATTCAACGGTTCCGTCCGTCGAACCGCCATCGCTCACGATCAGCTCAAGGGCTGCCCCCGCCTGTTCGGCAAGGGTACGAAACAGCGGAGGGAGAGTATCCGCTTCGTTCAATACAGGCACGATGACCGAGAGTTCAGGGGGTGCCGTTTCCTTCATGACCTTCTGGCTCGCCGGTTCATCTTCTTCCCTCAAAAAAAGTGTTTGCTAGATAGTTTCCATCCGGAAACGGTTCTTTTCCGCCCTAGCGGCGTCAATCTTCGGGCTTGCTTGTGCGGCGTACCGATGTACGCCTCCGCGCAACCCCTCGATTTCCTTGCCAGGACGAAAAATCCCTCGTTCCCAAATTGGAA
>JBGPID010000083.1:0-10067 GCA_041484725.1 Geobacteraceae bacterium
ACCAAAGACGGCACGCAGATCTATTACAAGGAGTGGGGGAGCGGACAGCCCGTGGTCTTCAGTCATGGCTGGCCGCTCTCCGGGGACGCCTTTGAAGACCAGATGTTCTTTCTGGCCTCGCGCGGCTACCGCTGCATCGCCCATGACCGCCGCGGTCATGGCCGTTCCAGTCAGCCCTGGCACGGCAACGACATGGACACCTACGCCGATGACCTGGCGGAACTGGTCGAAGCGCTTGACCTGAAGGACGCGATCCATGTCGGCCATTCCACCGGCGGCGGCGAAGTCGCCCGCTATATCGGCCGCCACGGCACAAAACGGGTGGCCAAGGCCGTGCTGATCGGCGCGGTGCCGCCGCTGATGCTGAAGACGGCCGCCAATCCCGGCGGCCTGCCGATGGAGGTGTTCGACGGCATCCGTGCCAATGTCCTCGACGACCGCTCCCAGTTCTTCAAGGAACTCACCATGCCGTTCTACGGCTACAACCGGCCGGGCGCCAAGATCTCGGAAGGGGTGCGCGAGTCATTCTGGCTCCAGGGGATGATGGCCGGCTTTCCCGCCTCGTACTTCTGCATCAAGGCTTTTTCGGAGACGGATCAGACTGAGGATCTAAAGATGTTCGACGTGCCGACACTCATCCTGCATGGTGACGACGACCAGATCGTGCCGATCGGCAATTCGGCCCTCCTCTCGGCCAAGCTTGTCAAGGTCAACAAGCTGAAAGTCTATCCGGGCGCACCGCACGGCCTCTGCACGACCCACAAGGACCAGGTCAATGCGGATTTGCTCGCATTTCTCAAGGCGTGAGAGGTGGGCCGTAGCATTTAAGAATCAAAGGGGGGCTTATCATTCATGAAACCAATCACTGCGCTGTTTCTCGACATCGGCGGGGTTCTCCTCACCAACGGCTGGGACCGGAAGATGCGCAGGCTGGCGGCGGAGACATTCGCCGTTGACTTCGAAGAGATGGACGAACGGCACCACCTAGTCTTCGACACCTACGAGGCGGGGAAACTCATTCTGGACGAATACCTGGACCGGGTTGTGTTCTACGAGGAGCGCTCCTTTACGCGGGATCATTTCCGGACGTTCATGTTCGCCCAGTCCCGCCCCATTCCGGAGATGATCGAGCTGGTCTGCCGGCTAAAATCGCATTACAGGCTGAAGATCGCAGCCGTCAACAACGAGGGGCGCGAGCTGAACGTCCAGCGGATTGGTGAGTTCAATTTGAGAGCATTCATCGATTTCTTCGTCTCTTCGTGCTTCGTTCATTTCCGCAAGCCGGATGCGGACATCTTCCGCATCACCCTCGACATCGCCCAGGTGGATCCGGCTCAGGTTGTGTACATCGATGACCGTCCCCTGTTTGTGGAAGTGGCCAAAGGTCTCGGGATCGGGGGGATCACCCATACCGGGCTTGATGCGACACGGAAGGAATTAGCTGAGTTCGGACTGGTGCTGCCGGAATGAATGCCATTGAGGAGACGGTAATGTGATCAAGTGCGATAATCACTGGCAGAAACTACTGTTCTCTTCCCAAAAAGATACAGCATACACACCATTTGTTTCTTTCATATGTCAATGCCAAACTAAATTGTGGGGCTCCCAAACAGGAGGTTAGAAATGGCAGATACACAGAAAACAGCAATCGTGACCGGCGCCTCGCAAGGTATCGGAGCAGGCCTAGTGCAGGCCTTTCTCGATCGCGGTTACAGCGTGGTGGCGAATTCGCGAAACATCACCAGGTCGGGCGCGTTCGAGGCGTCGGATAAACTCGCGTTGGTCGACGGAAGCATCGCCGAAGCTGCAACGGCGGTGAAGATCGCCGAAGTCGCCAAAAGCAGATTCGGCTCGATCGACGCACTCGTTAACAATGCCGGCATATTTTTCTCGAAGCCTTTCACGGATTACACGGTCGACGATCTGTGGTCTCTCGTTTCCGTCAACATCGAAGGTTTTCTCTTCATCAGCCAGCTCGCGATCAAGCAGATGCTGACTCAGAAGAGCGGCGGAAGCATCGTCAATATCACGTCGACGATGGTGGATCACCCGATTGCCGGTGTAAACGCTTCGGTTGCCATGATCACTAAGGGGGGCCTTGAGGCGGTCACGCGGAGCCTGGCGATGGAATACGCGAAACAGGGGATACGCGTGAACGCCGTCGCGCCGGGCATTGTCGATACCCCTATGCACAAGGATGATCCGAAGGATTTTCTCAAGACGCTGCAACCGATGGGACGGATTTCCGATGTAAAAGACATTGTGGACGCGATCGTTTATCTGACGGAAGCCGGTCAGGTGACCGGGGAGGTGCTGCACGTGGACGGTGGTGCGCACGTCGGCAAATGGTAGCCCGCGAAGGGCCTCGGTCGGCCTGCGCCGCCTGAGCCATTCGGCGCCAAACGGCGGCGCGGTGACAGCGCTGCTCACGATCAAAGGAACTGACTATCTATTTTAGGTGAGTGCATAGGAGAAAAGAACATGTCAAATCTGAAGTTTGACAAAGAGATCACGGCACTTCTCGTCATCGATCCCTATAACGATTTCATTTCCGAAGGTGGCAAGATATGGGGCCGAATTCGGGCCGTCGCAGAATCGAATGACTGTGTTCCCCATATGTTGCAGGTGCTGAATGCTGCGCGAGAGGCTGAGCTGCATGTTTTCTATGCGCTGCATCATCGATACCGTCCAAACGACTACGAGACCTGGAAATACATTGCGCCTATCCAGAAGGCAGCCTGGTTGCATAAGGCGTTCGAAAACAACACGTGGGGTGGCGATATCCGCAAGGAATTCGAGACAAAACCGGGCGATATCGTGGCCCAAGAGCATTGGTGTTCCAGCGGTTTCGCCAACACGGATCTGGATCTGCAGCTCAAGAAACACGGCATCCATAAGCTCATCATCATGGGGCTCATTGCACACACGTGTGTGGAGGCAACTGTTCGTTATGCCGCTGAGCTTGGCTACGAGGTCACGATGGTAAGAGACGCGACCGCGGATTACTCGGATGAAGAGATGCACGCAGCTCTCGACATCAATATCCCGAACTACGCCAGTGCCATTGTGACCACAAATGAAGTCGGCGACGCGATCTCTTCTGTCTGAACGTTCTCGCCATGACTACACGCGCCCGTGGCAGACAGAGCTTCAAATCTGTTTGGGGGGTAACCATGAATGAAAAAGATTTGAACGTGATGGAAAGCGGTTTGACCGTGATACAGCGGGTGGCAATATGCTTCGCGGCGGGGGTTACAGGCGGAGTGGCCGTGGTCCTTTTCAGCCACGTCCTGTTTGAGTTGGGGCTTAGCGCGACACTCGGAGTAACGCAACCGGTCTCCTTGAAACCGCCGGATATATACAGGCCGCTCTTCTGGGCCGGGCTGTGGGGTATCCCTTTCGGGCTTTTTATAAAGGCCGTCTGGACGCGGCTGTACCTCTTCGGCCTTCTGTACTTCCTCGCGCCGGTGCTGGCGCTGTTTATAATCTTCCTGCCGATGAGCGGCGCGGGGTTTTTCGGGCTTCAGCGGGGCGGGCCGATGTTCGCGGTCTATCTGCTGCTGGTAAATCTGCCGTACGGAATAATAACCGCCTTGACCGCCAGGGCGATAATCGGGAAGAAGCCGTGAGCATCCTATCCGTCAGAGCGGATGGGCAACTGCTTCCTGGCGAACCAGATGTCCAACTCTTACCGCAGCCCATTCGAACAGGCGATTGTCGATCTGAAGCTCGAAAGAACAGCTCAGTGGCTGAAGCCCATAGCCATATGGACATAAAAGGCAGATCGTGAGGGAGGGAAGAAAACATGACGATCCGAAAGGTTGAGATCGAACGGTTCAGCGTGACATCTTCCAAGCCGTTCGAGGTGGTCGTGGCGGCGCTGAAAGCAGCCGTCGGCCATCCGGATATGGCCGAGTTCCTGAAGGCGACCAGCGGCGCGCGGACCTTTGCTGAACTGGAAAGTGCGGTTCACAGGGGCCTCGGCAGGTCAGGACTGATGATGTTCATGGAACTCGATCTCGGCGCGTTCCTGCGTAAGGAGGCCGGGCTCGACACGCCGAAAATAGTGCGCTTTCTGATTGGCAATCCGCTTATCATGAAAGAGATGGCAAAGCATGTTCCCGACGCCGGTTCGTACGCTCCGGTCACGATTCTGGTGGATGAACGGCCGGACTGTGTGCACTTGTCGTACGACAGGACGGTGAGTCTTCTGACGCCCTACGGAAACCCCGACGCTCTCGCTGTCGCTAGGGATCTGGATGCGAAAATCGAGAAACTTCTCCAAGAGTCTGCGGTTTGAGTGGGGAGTTGTCAAGTGCCGGAGCGGTGATATGCTTGACCGCAACGAATGTCCATCTCCTATGTCGGAGGACAGTCCCATGCCATCGCACTACCAGTTTATCCCATGCATTCAGCTATGAGACTGTTTCTGTTAGTGTATTTCGTGTATTTCGTGGATAGCTGTCTTTCCCAGGTTCAAACCTGTAACCTGCTCGACAGCGAACACTTCGCGCTGGAGGACGGCTAAAGATCCGCCAGGTTAGCCAATAAGAAAGGAAACCGAAATGCAACCTGTTCAAGAACCGATTTCCGGAAAAGAAATTCAGGGGGATTTGTCCACACCATATCGAGCGCTGATGCAGTTCTATTACGCCTTCAACAATTGTGATCTGGAAACGATGTCCCGGAATTGGCTTCAATCCGATGAGATTGCGATGGACAATCCCTTGGGCGGTATCAAGCGAGGCTGGGAAGATATCCGCGCGGTGTATGAGAAAATATTCAACGGGCCTGCTGAGGTTTATGTAGAGTTTTATGATTACACAATCCACGAGAGCACGGATATTTTTTATGCAGTCGGCAGGGAACGCGGCTATTTCAAGCTTGGTCCGGATAGAATAAACCTGGCAATACGCACCAGCCGGGTATTCAAGCTCATTAGTTCGAGCTGGAAGCAGGTACACCATCATGGGTCCATCGAGGACCCGCGGTTGTTGGAGCAATATCAATCGGCTGTTACGGGAAAGAAATGATTTGAATAATCGTGACAAGGGAGCAGGAAAAAGGTCATGCGCATACGTTTGCAACCACGCCGATGCAGGCAGTTAAATGACAGCTATCGCTATGCAACATCTCCCGGACAAGTGGGATTCATGACTGCTTCAGGCGTGAACCGGCATAATCGGGATTAGAATCGTGTGATCACACCGGAAACAATGCTCGTCTCCTGGCGTGATCGGTCAATGGGAAGAAATCGAAAGGAGAAACGTTATGGCAAAGATGCGAGTAATGCAGGTTACAAAAGCCGGCGGCCACCTGGAGCTCGTTGAGCGTGAAATCACGGAGCCCGGCGCTGGACAGGTGCGTATAAAGGTCGAGGCATGCGGCGTCTGCCACAGCGATGCCATGACCAAGGAGGGAATATGGCCGGGCATCCAATACCCGCGGGTTCCGGGACATGAAGTCGCCGGAATAGTCGACGCGGTCGGCGCAGGCGTTGCCGGATGGACGCAAGGCCAGCGGGTCGGGGTCGGCTGGCACGGCGGCCACTGCGGTTACTGCGATTCCTGCCGCCGTGGTGACTTCGTTACCTGCCAGATCGCTTTCCAGGTAACCGGTATCGCATATGACGGCGGTTACGCCGAATACATGATCGCTCCCGCCGGAGCACTGGCGCTGATCCCGGAAGGCCTTTCAGCTATAGATGCCGCACCTCTCATGTGCGCGGGGGTCACCACTTTCAATCCGCTTCGCAACAGCGGCGCTCGTCCCGGTGATCTTGTCGCCGTGCTCGGGATTGGAGGCCTCGGCCACCTGGGTGTTCAGTTCGCCGCGAAGATGGGCTTCAAGACCGTCGCCATCGCGCGGGGGGAGGACAAGGAACCGCTTGCGCGAAAGCTTGGCGCAATTCATTACATCGATAGCCAGGCCCAGGATCCCGCCGCGGAGCTGTCGAAGCTGGGAGGCGCCAGGGTGATTTTGGCGACCGCGACGGATAATAAAGCGATGAGCGCGGTCCTGGGCGGTCTCGGTGTTAACGGAAAGTTGATAATCGTGGGTGTTGCTGTTGAGCCCCTGCAAGTACCGACCATCCCGCTGATCATGGGAAGACGGTCGATCATGGGCTGGCCCTCCGGCAGCCCGATCGACTCTCAGGACACGCTTTCTTTCAGCATGCTCACCGGGGTACGGGCCATGACGCAAGTTTTTCCGCTGGAGAAAGCAGCAGAGGCCTATGACCTGATGATGAGCGGCAAGGCGCGATTTCGCGCCGTTCTCACTACCGAGGTTAAGAAATGAACACACCAGAACTGATTCTTTATAACGGCAAGGTAACCACACTTGACCCTGCCCAACCGCAGGTCTCGGCCGTTGCCATCACCGGCGGACAGATTGCGGCCACCGGTGGGGAAGAGCTCCTCGCCACCGCCAGTGAGAAAACAACGAGGATTGACCTGAAAGGCCGCCGGGGCATTCCCGGTCTCAACGATTCCCACATCCACGTGATCCGCGGCGGACTCAACTTCAACATGGAGCTGCGCTGGGACGGCGTTCCCTCGCTGGCGCTGGCGCTGGAGATGCTCCGCGAGCAGGCACGACGTACACCGCCCCCCCACTGGGTGCGGGTGATTGGCGGCTGGACGGAGTTCCAGTTCGCCGAACAGCGGATGCCGACACTGGCTGAAATCAATGCCATCGCGCCTGATACGCCGGTATTTGTCCTGCATCTGTACGATCGGGCCATGGTCAATGGGGCCGGACTGAGGGCGCTCGGCTACACGAAGGATACGCCCGATCCCCCCGGCGGGGAGATCCAGAGGGACAAGGCGGGCAATCCGACCGGGCTTCTCATCGCCAAGCCGAATGCCCTGATCCTCTATGCCAGCCTGGCCAAGGGACCGCGGCTCGGTTTCGACGACCAGGTCAACTCGACCCGGCACTTTATGGGTGAAAACAAAAGGTGTCAGTGAAAACCAAAGGTGTCAGGGCTACACATTTCACACAATCCCTTAAGTCTGATTTTCTGTCAGATGTGTAGCTCTGACACCATTATCTTTCCGGTCGCGGCTTTTTCCGATACCAGGGGGCAGCACAGTACGGCGCCGATATCCTTGTCCATGACTTGAGCTTACGGGAGGTGTGCAACTCGTATCCCGCCATCAAGGGGTACCTCTCCGGCCGGGTGGACGGATTTGTCAGTCTTTACGGAACGGAAAAGGGTTTGAATGATATAAAAGGGCTGGTAGAGCTCTGGACGCGCAGCAGCAAGGACGAAAAAATGCTGGTGAGCAAGGAATTCCTTCAGAAGCTGGCCGGCAAGAAGATCAAGGGGATGTTCTTCCAGGCAGACCGCCCCTTTGACCGTGGGGAAATCGGCGCATATCTTGAGGGGGGGTACCTGACCTTCGAAACTCTCGACATCTCCCATACCAACTTCCTGGGAATCAGGGACCTGAGCGTTTCCGTGGCACCAGTGCAGAACAAGATCAGCCTGGATCATCTTTTAACTACGATCAGGGAGGCGGCGGCCCGAGGAAAGGCGGCAACAGGAGGCGCTCCTCCCGCCGAAAAGCCTGCGGGGAGCGAATTCAAGTGGGAGGAATAACAACTCAGGTTGAAAGGCTGGGATAATAACTTCGAATCCATAAAATGGTCTTGATTGGCCGGATTGGAGCATGGATATGTTCCTAGTGTAGGCCATTAAGGGCTTCACTCGATCCGAGGTAAAGGGGGAATACCAACCGACACATAACTATAACCTGTTAATCCTAAAGATGATATATGGAAAATTATGGGGGTATTATTGAGGGTATATTTGAATTTAATACTGCATACATTCAAGTGATTACAGTATGTTGTGATAACAATATGATGCCTATATAAGCCAAGCCGTGCGCGATCCGAACGGTAGGGCCTACAACCGTACTTCGCACCTTGTCGAACAGTGGAAAATGATGCAAACCTGGGCCGATTACCTGGACGGGTTGAAATCCGAGACGAAGGTGATATAGATAGTTTCCGGATGGAAACTAAAGAGCAGGAGATTGGCAACTCAAGTCTGTGGCCACGTGGCGATATGGTGCGCCTCAGAAATGCCCCTTCTTCTCACCCCCCGTGCCTATCTTTAATCCTGGTCTCCGTCGCCCCCAGGCACTTGCCTGCCAGTTGTCCGTCCATCCTTCCGCAGCGAGCCAGGGAGGAAGGGAAAGATGAAAGTATGCGGCGAGGGAAATGATATTCGGTTCATAGGTGCTGCGCAGTTCCGCCAGTTTCCGGTCGGCGGCCTCTCCTTCACTCAGCCTGAGGCCCGCGCCTTTCATTGCGGTACGCAGAGCAGCCAGTTCGGCAGGCGGCAGGCGGTCATGCTTCGACTCCCGAGCCTCTCTATGGAAGACAATGGAGAGGTCGACCACGGCATGGCGCGCCATGGCGAAGGTCAGTTCCGCCTGGCGAGCGCATGCCCCCTCCAGACCGACCATCACCAGCGTGCAGGTGTCGAGGATTGCCGTCAGGGCCGCCAGCCAAGACTGGTTGTCGTGCTGGGAACGGAAATAGGCGAGCACCGGGTAGGAAAGATGCCCTTCGAGGAGCTCCGCGGACCAGCGCTCCCACTCGTGGAGCAATAACCTGAGCGCCTCCATTGCGTGGTCGCTGCTATGCCGGCGCAGCATCTCGGAGGCGGTCGGGGGCGAACCGGCACGGGCGTCCAGGAGCGAGATGCTCACCTCGCGGCGGGCGAAGGTCTGGTTGAGGGCAGGAAGGTAGCCGATGACGAGGGCGAGAAAGGCGAACCCCATACCCGATTCGACTACCAGGAGAAAGCGCGCCATGGTAGAACGGGGAATGACATCTCCCAGCCCGAGGGTGAAGAAGGTAGTCCCGCTCAGATAAAGATCGGTGAGGAAGCCGGCGTTGCCATCGTGGGTAACGAGCGGAGAGCCGGTTGCCCAGTGAAGAAACGCAAAACCCGTGATCAGCCCGCCGGCCCAGAGGCTCAGCAGAATGAGGAGCGACAACGGACCATAAAAGCTCAGCCAGGTTTCCCGCTGTCGTGTCGGGAGAAGCAGCCTGACCATGACATTCCAGAGGCGCCAGGTGCGGCGATAATAAAGACGGGTCAGGCGAAAACGGCGGGTCACCCGGCGCGGCAGGACGATGGTCTCAAACCCCTCCCAGAGGACCAACATGATCAGTGCCGTGCCAAAAATTGCGGCCGTAATTGCCATAAGTATCTCCACTTGCACAATTATTTTCTTTTCGATAATTATATCAGATAATCAGTGCTGTCAAAAATGCATGTTGCGATCAAATGAATTGTTTGGTGAGCCATGCCAGGACAAAACTATCTCTCCAACTGGCAATTCAATGAACTGGAAAAGACTGACTCCCGTTCAGCTACCCTTTATCACCTGTAAATAGTGCTTGAACAATTTTAATATTTCGCCAGGTTGACATACCGCCTTGGTGTGATAAAAACTGAAATGCGACATAGCAATGAAAACTTAATCAGATAATTTCATTCCTGATAAAGCCAAACCCTCTGCGAAGGGGGGGCGGAAAGCCTTGGGTCTTCTCGAGAGAAGAAAGCCGGGTTGCCGAAGAATAATAACCTTCTGCAGTCCGGCTTTTTTGTACTGTACGGAATTATCCCCGGGGAAACAGCCTTGCAAAGTTTCAGCGAGTAACCTGTGCACCAATGTCGCTGTAGCTCGCTGCAAGCCTGCCGGCGATGACAATGGCTGAAAAGGCCACGAAGGCAAGCTCATCTTCATATTGCAACAAAAAAAGGAGGTCATCGCATGCCTGCTATCACGACCAAAGACGGCACGCAGATCTATTACAAGGAGTGGGGCAACGGACAGCCGGTAGTCTTCAGCCATGGCTGGCCGCTCAACGCGGACGCCTGGGAAGACCAGATGTTCTTTCTGGCCTCCCGCGGCTACCGCTGCATCGCCCATGACCGCCGCGGCCATGGGCGATCGAGCCAGCCCTGGAACGGCAATGACATGGATACCTATGCCGACGACCTGGCGGCGCTGGTCGAAGCGCTCGACCTGAAGAACGCG
>JBGPID010000084.1:0-10018 GCA_041484725.1 Geobacteraceae bacterium
CTCTTCTATCTTTTCGCCGCCCTGGCGATGCTGGCCAAGGGGCTGATCGGCATCGTCTTCCCCTGCGCCGTCATCTTCCTCTACCTTCTCTTCACCAGGCGCTGGCAGCTCCTCAAAGAGATGCGCCTCATGACCGGTATACCGCTCTTTCTCCTGGTCTGCGCCCCCTGGTTCATCCTGGTCTCCTTGAGAAACCCCGAATTCGCCCGGTTCTTTTTCATACACGAGCACTTCGAGCGCTTTACCACCACCGTCCACCATCACAAAAAGGGATTCTTGTTTTATGTTCCGGTCCTCCTCTATACCATGCTCCCCTGGTCTTTCTTCATTCCCGTTGCCGTAGCCGGGGTATGGCGCGAGCGGCAGGCCCCGGAAGGGAACGTGCGGCTCTACCTCTTCATCTGGGCCGCCTTCATCTTCCTCTTTTTTTCCATATCCGGCTCCCAGCTGATCCCCTACATCCTGCCGGTCTTTCCCCCCCTTGCCCTGCTCATGGGAAGCAGCTATGCGCGCACCGGCGAGCTCATTTCCAGGTCGTTGAAATGCGAAGGTTACGCCATTGCCGGCGTCCTCACCATCGGCGGCATCGGCATCATCTGTTATCCCCACTTCGCCTACCACCCCGGTATCTCCGCCATCGGCGGCGCAATAATCGGGAGCATCTTCCTCTGCGAAGGGATCATAGCCTTCAGAAATACCTTTCGGGGCTCCCTCCTTCTCCTTTTCACCGGCCTGCTCGTCTGTTCATATATCGTCGGGATCGTTGCCCCTCACTTAATCCTTACAGGCGTAGCGGAAAAGAAATCCCTCAGGGAACTGGGGCTCCTCGTTAAGGAAAAGGCCGGCAAAGACGCGGTGGTCGCCAGTTTCGGCCTGCAACAGGGGCTCTCCTTTTACGCCCGGAGGCGGGTGGTCGTCGTCGGCGACCCGGGTGAAACTGAGTTCGGCAGCAGACAGGGGGACCAGTCCGCCTGGTTCCTTGACCTTCAACGTTTCAGCAGGGTGTGGGATTCCCCCACCCCTGTTTTTACCCTACTCTATGAGGTAGAATTAAAGCAGTTGCAGGCTGTAGTGCGTACCACTCCCAGGATCATTGCCGTGCATGGGGGAAGAATTCTCATCACCAACCACTGAAGTGACTAAATAGTGTCCATCCGGAAACTCCGGATGAGACACTACTGGTTTCCAATTCGGAAACGAGGAATTTTTCGTCCTGGCAAGGAAATAGAGGGGTTGCGCGGAGGCGTACATCGGTACGCCGCACAAGCAAGCCCGTAGATTGACGCCGCCATGGCGGAAAAGGACCGTTTCCGGATGGAAACTAAATAGGTTGATAGACAGGCCCGGCCGCCGCAGCTTGCGCTGCTTTCCGGCCTGCGTAGCCAAGACTACTTTGGAGGAGTTTGCTGGCGGAGGAGGCAGGCTTAAGGAATTATGCAGAGACATGGAGCGCCTCGGCATGCGCATTTCCATGAATTCGCCAAAATTGTTTGCACCCAGAGAGCTTTTATGCAATAAATGTTGAGTTAATTCATTTTCCGGAGGCGATAGTGCGCAGCGACTTTCTCCCCTTTTCCATCCCCACCATCGAGGATGACGAGATCAACGAAGTAGTCGATTCGCTGAAATCGGGATGGATCACCACCGGGCCGAAGGTTAAACGCTTCGAGGAAGCGTTTAAATCGTACGTGGGGGCACCCTACGCGGTCCCATTGAGTTCCGCCACCGCCGGCCTCCACCTCGCCTTGCTGGCCTTGGGTCTCGCTCCGACGGATGAAGTAATCACCACCCCGATGACCTTTGCCGCCACCGTCAGCATGATCGTCAGGGGAGGGGCCAAACCGGTGCTTGCGGATATCGATCCCGACACCCTGAACATCGATACGGAGATGATCCGCAAGAAGATAACGGAGAGGACAAGGGCGATCGTCCCTGTCCATTTCGCCGGCCAGCCATGCGACATGGACGCGCTCTTCGCCCTGGCGAAGGAGTTCAACCTGCGGGTGATAGAGGACGCGGCCCATGCCGTCGGCAGCGAATACAAGGGAAAGCGGATCGGCTCGTTCGACACCCTGTCGGTATTTTCGTTTCACCCGATCAAGAACATCACCACCGGCGAGGGGGGAATGGTCTGCACCCGCGACGAGGCGCTCGCCGAGGAGATTTCCCTGATGAAGTTCCACGGCATGAGCCGGGAGGCGTGGAAACGCTATGAGACGAGCGGCACCCCGAATTACGACATCATGCTCCCCGGCTTCAAGTACAACATGATGGATATCCAGGCGGCCCTCGGCATTCACCAGTTGCGGAAACTGGACGCCTTCATCGCCAGACGAACCGAAATCGCCCGGTTTTACAACGCCGCCTTTGTCGACGTGGAGGAGGTCAGGACACCGGGACTGGTCCCATATGAACACCGCCATGCCTGGCACCTCTATACGCCGCTCATCCTGGTGGAGAAGCTTACCATCGACCGGGACCGATTCATGGAGGAGTTGAAAAGGGAGAACATCGGCACCGGCCTCCACTTCAAGGCGGTCCATCACCACCCTTACTACCGCGAGACCCTGAACATTGCTCCGGGAGAACTGGCGAACGCCGATTACGCTTCGGACCGGATCCTGTCGCTGCCGCTCTTCCCCCGCATGTCCACGGACGACGCCAGGGACGTGGTGGAGGCGGTAAAGAACGTGATCGCCAGAAACAGGTAAAATCAGGGACCAGGGATCAGGGAGCAGGGAGTGGTTAGGCGGAAAACTTTCCTTTAACCCCCTCGCTTCAACCTCTCAAGCCCAAGGAAGCAGCATGGACAAACCCTACATATCCGTAGTCATCCCGGTCTACAATGAGGAATGCAACCTTCAGCCCCTGTTCGCCCGTCTCTTTCCGGTATTGGAGCAGACCGGCAAACCTTTTGAGATCATCTTCACCGATGACGGGAGCTGTGACCGGTCACTCACCATCCTGAAGGAGTTCGCCGCCGGATCGCCGGAGGTAAAGGTTATAGAATTCAACGGCAATTTCGGCCAGCATATGGCGATCCTCGCCGCGTTCGAGAAGAGCGCCGGAGAGATCGTCATCACCCTCGACGCCGACCTCCAGAACCCTCCGGAAGAGATACCGAAGCTGGTGGCGGAGATGGAAAAGGGGCACGACGTAGTGGGAGGCATCCGCCGGAGACGCCGGGATACCATTTTCCGCCGCACCGCCTCATGGCTCGTAAACGTTATCACCCGGAAGATGACCGGCATGCGGATGAGCGACTACGGCTGCATGCTGCGCGCCTACCACCGTAACGTCATCGACAATATCAACCGCTGCCGGGAGACGACCACCTTTATCCCTGCCCTCGCCCAGACATTTGCGGCGAACCCGATCGAGGTGGAAGTCGCCCATGCCGAGCGGACCGAAGGGGAGAGCAAGTACTCCCTCTACAAACTGATCAGGCTCAACTTTGACCTGATGACCGGCTTTTCCCTGGTGCCGCTGCAGTTCTTTGCATTCAGCGGAATCATCACCGCCCTTTTTTCCCTCGCCTTCGCCATCTTCCTCCTCATCCGGCGTTTCATCGTCGGCGCAGAGGTGGAGGGGGTTTTCACCCTCTTTGCCATCCTCTTTTTCTTCATAGGCATCACCATTTTCGGGATCGGCATCGTCGGGGAATACGTGGGGCGGATCTACCAGGAAGTGCGGAAAAGGCCACGGTACGTGATACGGCGGACACACGGGTTTGATGAGTAGGACTGCCGCTTTTCCGCCATCTCTGCGTCAGCCTCCGCCCCCCTTTGTGCGGCGTAGCGCTGCTACGCCTCCGCGGGGGTGCTCGGCTTCCTTGACCTGACGAAAAATCGACAGTCCTTAGGTCATAAGAGGATAAGGAGAAGGGAACAGTGAACGTTTTTCTTCTAACGCTGGTGGGGCTTGTTCTATTTGTTCTTGCCGTTTCCATTATCCTGCGGTTTATTCTGAAAAGACCGCTTCGTGAGATTGTCACCGACTGGTTGGCGCAGTTTTTCTAGGTAGTTTTATGAATAACAACAGAATCGTCGTCTGTGCCTATCACAACGTCGGCTATCGCTGCCTGGAGGAATTGCTCCGCCAGGGGGCGAATGTGGCCATGGTATTTACTCATGAGGACTCTCCGTCCGAGGAGATATGGTTCTCGTCGGTGCGGGAGCTGGCAGATAAGCATGATATTCCCTGGCGGACAACGGACATCAATGCACCGGAGAACATCTCCCTGCTCAGGAAGATCGCCCCAAGGTTCATCTTCTCCTTCTACTACCGGAACATGATCAGGCAAGAGGTGCTCGACATCCCGAGGGAAGGCGCCCTGAACCTCCACGGCTCTTATCTTCCCAAGTACCGGGGCCGGGTGCCGGTGAACTGGGTCATCATCAACGGCGAGCGCGAAACCGGCGCCACCCTCCATTACATGGTGGAGAAACCGGACGCCGGGGACATGGTCGATCAGGAGAAGGTCCCCATCCTTTTCACCGACACCGCCCTCGATCTCTTCAATAAGGTGACCGAAGCGTCAGTAATAGTCATCGGCCGGAGCTGGCCCTTGCTGGCAACGGGAAAGGCCCACCACATCCCGATGAATCTCGCTGCGGGTAGCTACTTCGGCGGCAGGAAACCGGCCGACGGCCTCATCGACTGGACAAAGGGGGCTGTGCGGATCTACAATCTCATCCGCGGCGTTACCCACCCCTACCCCGGGGCCTTTACGTATCTTGACGGGAAAAAGGTGACGATCTGGCGGGCCTGGCCAATAGACGGAAGCGGCGAGCCGGGGCGGGTCGTCTCTGAAAACCCGTTGCTGGTTGGAACGGGAGAGGGGCTTTTGGAAATCCGGTCGCTGCAGATCGAAGGGAAAGGGGAAGTTGCGGCAGAAGAGTTCACTCCCTCCTGCCCAGTCGACGAGGCAAAATTTACGAACGAATAAAAAAACCAACCGGCTTCGAGAAAGGAGCCGTTCCAAGGGGAAACGATAACATGAAAGTACTAATCTTGGGCGTCAACGGTTTCATCGGCAACGCCCTCACCAAATGCATCCTCGACTCGACCTCCTGGGAGGTCTACGGCCTCGACATGAGCGATGACAAGCTCGAGCACTCCATCGGCCATTCCCGTTTCCATTTCATCGAGGGTGATATAACCATCAACAAGGAATGGATCGAGTATAACATCAAGAAGTGCGATGTGGTGCTGCCGCTGGTGGCCATCGCCACGCCGATCACCTACGTCAGGGATCCCCTGCGGGTCTTCGAGCTCGACTTCGAGGAGAATCTGAAGATTATCCGCCAGTGCGTCAAGTACCGGAAGCGGGTGATTTTCCCCTCCACCTCCGAGGTCTACGGCATGAGCCCGGACCGGGAGTTCGACGAAGAGAGCTCTCCCCTCATGCTCGGTCCGATCAGCAAGGAACGGTGGATCTACTCCTGCGCCAAGCAGATGCTCGACCGGGTGATCTATGCCTACGGCAACCACGAGGGGTTACAGTACACCCTGTTCCGTCCCTTCAACTGGATCGGTCCCAAGCTCGACAGCATCCACACCGCCAAGGAGGGGAGTTCCCGGGTACTAACCCAGTTTCTCTACAATATCCTCGCCGGTGAGCCGATCCAGCTCGTTGACGGTGGCAACCAGCGCCGCTCGTTCACCTACGTGGAGGACGGCATAGATTGCCTGATGCGGATCATCGAGAATAAAGACGGCTGCGCGTCCGGCGGCATCTTCAACATCGGCAATCCCGAAAACGACCTGTCGGTGAAGGAACTGGCCGAGAAGCTGATCGCCCTGGTCATGGAGTACCCTGCCTACCGGGCCAAGGCCGAAGCCTGCCGGCTCGTCGAAACCACTTCCGACAGTTACTACGGCAAGGGGTACCAGGATATGCTGACCCGTGTCCCCTCCGTCAGGAACGCCCGGGAACGGCTCGGCTGGGCACCGAAAACCGGTATCGACGAGGCGCTGCGCAAGACCCTCGACTTTTACCTGATCGAGCAGAAGGAAAAGATCGAACACCTGCTGTAATCCGTCTCCCCCCTCCCCTTTGCTGGTTTACCAGAGCTTGTTTCCCAGCACGGGGGATTCTCAGGGCGCCCGTGCCGAGAATGAGACGATTCTTCCCTCACTGGACTGGTAACTGATTTCGATGGGGTTGCAGCAGACTTCGCAGTCCTCAACGTAGCTCTGCGACCCGGCCGACAGGTCGAGCAGCATGGAGATGCGCTCCCCGCAATGGGGACAGGCAAAGACGTACTGCCGGGTCGTAAAGCCCTCTCCGTTCGATCTCCGTTGGCCCATATTATCCTTCCAACTCAAAGGATTCATTTATTTGAAACAGTGTAAATTGGCAGGGGGCAAAGAAGGGGATTTGGTCCGTCAGGCCCGTCTCTGGAATGCGCGAATAGTGTCCTGGATCTCTTTCGCTTCCGCTTTCCAAAGACCGTTCACAACGATGGGCTGGCTGCCGCCGGAGGTCTCTATCGTTACGTTTGAAAAGAGTATGCCGTTATCTATCCGAAAGGAGGCGACAGCACTGTAGTTGATGTGCTCTTCCCGCGAACCGAACAGACTTCCTTTCCGGAATATAATGCCATCACTGGCCAGAACCAGGGCATCCGGGAAGAACAGATTTCGGGATGTCCAGCGGCTCGATTGAAATGTTTTCTCGTCAATGGGGATGACACCGTAGGTCACACCTTCGTTTTGACTTTTCGGCGGCGTTTGCGCAACTGCATCGCCTTGCATGAGTAACTGCCGTTTTGCATCGGCAAATTCCTGCTCGGTGAGGTGCCCTTCCCGGCGCAATTCGGCGAGTTTAGCGAGTTCATCCGTTATACTCATAATCTTGCCTTAAGCCTGCTTCAGAGGGAATTGAATATATGTCTCTATATATCACATCGATCCCATCTTATAAAGACCAATAATCACTCCGATTCATGCACGCATCCCACCCCGACCTCCCCCCCGCTCTTTCCGATTCAGACAATTTGTTACTTTGTCCCGCCATCATTGTTAAATTATTTCGTATGCAGTAAAATATACGCATGGGAAGGGATGTGCATTGAGATATCAAGGGTAGTCATAACTGCGCGTTGCATCGAAGCTTTTCCGCCACCATTGGCGGGGATGAAAAAGGGAAAGGGGGATGAGAGTAATGAGAACAATCGTAACGGCCCTGTTTCTGGCTTTGGCCATGACGGGCTGTGCATACACGCAAACGCTTCCGCCGGCGGAGCTTGTCGTGCAAAAGGTCGTAGAGGTACCGGGCGTATCGAAAGAGCGGATATTTGAAAAATCGAAAGTCTGGTTTGCCAGGACCTTCAGGCAATCGATGTCCGGATGGGTGGAGCAGAACAGCAGGAGAACAGTGCTCCAGTACGAACATAAGGAAAGCGGAGTGCTGATAGCCAACGGCGCAATCCTCTATCCGCATGAGTGGTTTACCAGTGAATCATATAAGACGGGTTGGGAAGTCAGGTTCACCCTGGAAGTGGAAGCAAAGGACGGCAAAGCAAGGGTCACCTTCAACCGCCTGACAATGTTCGTGCCGAGCATCATCTGCGGCTATTACTCTTTGAGGACGAGCAGTTACGAAAGGCCGCTGTATGCCGAAGAATTAGAAAAGGCAAAACCGCAATTCCTGGATCTTGCGGATCAGTTCGGGGCGTACCTTACGGCACCGGAAGAAAAGTGGTGACTGCTAACTAGTGTCCATCCGGAAACTCCGGATGAGACACTATTGGTTTCCAATTCGGAAACTAACTATTCCTGTGCCCTGACTTCGGTAACGTAGTACTCGGTTTCCCCAAAGCAGGTGGTCGGGACGCCTTTATGCTGCTCGTAAGAAAGGTCCACTCTTTTCCCCATCGAGCTGTTGATACTCTGGGCAACCCTGTCGTCCCGCACGCTGAAAAAGAACTTCTCCGGGATTGACCCGGGAACGGCCATCATCGTCAGTTCCCCTTCCCATGTTTTGCAGAGCCACCCCTTATGGGAAAACTTCTGGACATAGCCGGCACGCTCACCACTGGAGTAGCTCCAATGCAAGGCTACCCAGACATATCCCGCAAAACCTCCGGCAGCTAAAACAACCAGAACAACGGACCAGATAAGTATTTTCTTCTTCATGGAACCTCCGGCGATATACGGATGAGTGAGCAAGTGAAAGTTAGTTTACGGTTTTTGAGCCATGCGGCTGTGCCTAATTCCGTAATAAAAATAGATGGTCAGGCCCGCCATCATCCAGCCGACAAACCTGAACCAGGTGATCTGCGGCAGGGAGAGCATCAGCCAGACGCAGGAGAATACCCCCAACAGGGGAACCAATGGAACCAGCGGGCAGCGGAAAGAGCGCCGCAGTTCCGGATGGGTTTTCCTCAGTACCACCACCCCCCCGCAGACAATCGCGAAGGCGAACAATGTCCCGATATTGCAGAGCTCCGCGGCCGTCCCGATATCGATAAAACCCGCAAATCCCGCAACAACGATCCCGGTAAAAATCTGCGCGATGTATGGGGTACGGAAACGGGGATGCACCTTGCTTATCCATGGCCAGAGCAGTCCGTCCCTGGACATGGAGAAAAATATCCTGGGTTGCCCCATGAGCATCACCAGGAGAACACTGGTAATCCCCGCCACCGCTCCCGCCGAGACAAAGGCCGATCCCCAGCGGAATCCTACCAAGGTCAGGGCATGGGCCACCGGGGCAGGCGTATTCAGCTCCTTATATGAGACCATTCCCGTCAGGACCGCCGCGACTATAATGTAAAGCAATGTGCAGATGCCGAGGGAGAGAAGTATCCCTATCGGCATGTTTCTTTGCGGGTTCATGGTTTCTTCAGCTGCCGTGGATACCGCATCAAAGCCGATATAGGCAAAAAAGACGATGGCCGCACCGGCTATGACCCCTTTCAGGCCGAAGGGCATGAAGGGATGCCAGTTGGCTGGGTTCACGTGGGAAATGCCTACCATAATAAAGACCAGCACGGTCACAACCTTGATAAATACCATCACTCCGGTAAAGCGGGCGCTCTCCTTGATGCCGATGACTAGGATGATTGTCAGAAAAAAAACTATCAGCATAGCCGGAAGGTTGATGATTGCCCCCGGCACGGTACCCGGTGCGGCGGAGCACCAAGCCGGAATCTTCATCCCTATCGCGGCCATGATGTTGACGAAATACCCTGACCAGCCGATGGCCACTGCGATGCATGCGACAATATATTCGAGGATAAGGTCCCAGCCGATGATCCATGCAACCATCTCGCCCATGGTTGAATAGGCGTAATTATAAGCGCTTCCCGCAACCGGAATCGAGGAGGCCAGCTCCGCATAGCAGAGACCCGCAAAGGCGCATGCCGCGCCGGAAATAACAAAAGAGAGAATCACTCCCGGTCCGGCATATTTTGCTGCCGCCGCGCCGGTCAGGACGAAAATTCCCACGCCGATAATCGCGCCAATACCCATGATTGTAAGATCAAAGGCATTGAGTGACCGGTTCAGCCGATGCTGCTCGATATCGATCTCTTCAAGAATATGTCCCAGAAATTTACGGCGGAAAAGCCTTTTTACCATCGAATCCCTCCGGATAAGGAAAGTCAGCAATATGTATCACAATAAACGCTGATTGAAAAGGCGCAATTCAGCTACACATCAAATCCAAGGGACGTCAATTTTTCGTCCGGGCAAGGCTGTCGAGACGGTGCGCGGAGGCATTTCTCTTAAATCCGCCGCAAACTTTCGCGTCAGCGAAAGTTGACAGCTTCAGGCTGCCCGAAGGGCGAGGCCAGAGGCCGAGTCACAAGTACTACCGAAGACTTACGCCGTCCGGGCGGAAAAGTGGCGTCCCAAACTATTTTCGTGCCTTGGGGTGGGCCTTGTCGTACACCTCCATCAGCCTGTCGATGCTCACATGGGTATACTTCTGGGTGGTGGAGAGGGAGGCGTGGCCGAGAAGTTCCTGGATGGCGCGCAGGTCGGCCCCTCCTTCGAGGAGGTGGGTGGC
>JBGPID010000085.1:0-9960 GCA_041484725.1 Geobacteraceae bacterium
GCAAGTGAACTTACCCAGCAGCTGCTGACGTTCGCACGGGGGGGCGAACCGGTTAAAAAGCTCATCGCTCTCGCTCCACTCATCAGAGAGGCCGCATCTTTCGTGTTACGCGGTTCCAATGTCAGGAGTGTCATCGATTTATCGGAAGATCTCTGGTGCGTGGAGGCGGATGGAGGGCAACTCTGCCAGGCTCTGCACAATCTGCTGATCAATGCCATGCAGGCCATGGCCGACGGTGGAGTTGTAACAATCAGGGGCGGGAATGAGAAGCTGGAAGAGGACTATCCGCACCGGCTTCCCCCCGGCGCTTACGTGAAGATCAGCGTCGAGGATCACGGCTGCGGAATCCACCAGGAAAACTTCGTCAGGATATTCGACCCCTATTTCACCACGAAGCCTCAGGGGAGCGGTCTGGGGCTCGCATCTGTCTATTCCATAGTCAAGAGACACGGCGGGACTGTGGAAGTATCCTCCGCCATAGGGGTTGGAAGCAGCTTCGCTATCCACCTTCCCGCCTCGCCCGAAAAGCGGATCGAAGGCGCAGCGGTAAAAAGCGCCATGGATTTGCCGGCAGGCGGCAGGATCCTCATCATGGATGACGAAGATTTCATCCGCGAGATTGCAACCGAAATCCTGCAATACATGGGTTATGACGTGGAAAGCTGCGCTGATGGGGGGGAGGCGGTCGAGCGCTTCCAAGGGGCGCGGGAGCGCAACGCCCCCTTTGCCGGTGTCATCCTCGACCTGACCGTCCCCGGCGGGATGGGGGGGAAGGAGACCGCTCTCCTCCTCCTTGAGATCGATCCCGATGTCGCGCTGATTGTCTCAAGCGGTTATTCGAACGATCCCGTTATTGCCAACTATCACCAATACGGCTTCCGTGGCGCGATTCGCAAACCGTTCGATGCCGACACACTGGCTCGGGAACTGGAGAAGGTGATTCCCAAGATAAGTTGAGCATGCAAACATTGCGCCCCCGTTCGATCCCGATGGTTTCAGCCGTTGCCTTGCAATTCCGCCACTTGTGAGATATCCGCATGCCGGCTCTTTTGAATGGGAATTTTCCCTCCTTTGCTTTTCCCGATTGGATATGCTACCTTTGCAGTTAATGAATAAGATAATCCCTCTCATCATTCCGCGCCCGGAGCATAGCATCTCCCGCAGCAATTTAAGCCCGAACGCCGTCCAGGCGCTCTACCGCCTGAAAAGACAGGGCTTTACCGCCTATTTGGTGGGTGGTTGCGTGCGCGACCTGCTGCTCGGACGGGAACCCAAGGACTTCGACCTAGTCACCGACGCCACGCCCGGCCAGGTAAAAAGGCTGTTCCGCAACTGCCGCCTGGTCGGACGGCGTTTCCGGCTCGCCCATCTCCACTTCGCCGATGAAATTATTGAGGTCGCCACCTTCCGCGCCGCGGAAGCGGACGAGCCCGCCGAAGAGGAGCTTCCTCCCCTCATTGCCGCAACTCCGGGTTCCGCCAGGGGGAAAACCGCACGCCCGCCACGCCATCTGAAAAGCGAGGAGGGGGTCGTTCTCCGCGACAACGTCTTCGGCACTCCGGAGCAGGATGCCCTGCGCCGCGATTTCACCGTCAATGCCCTGCTTTACGATATCGGTGATTTTTCCATAATCGATTACACCGGCGGCATGGACGATCTGAAGCGCGGCGTAATCCGCACCATCGGCGCGCCTGCCGAAAGATTAACCGAAGACCCGGTGCGGATGCTGCGCGCAGTCCGTTTTGCCGCCATGCTCGGTTTTTCGATCGAGGATGCAACATGGGACGCCCTTGTCGGGCAGAGCGCTACGATAACCAGGTCCTCTCCTCCCAGGCTGTATGAAGAGATCCTCAAACTTTTCCTGTGCGGGGAAGGGGAAAAGGGCTACCAGCTCCTGCGCCGCAGCGGTCTGTCGGCGGCGCTCTTCCCCGGTTTCAGCGACTGGCTGGACCAGGAGTCGGACGGCTTCCCCCACACCAGGATAGGACAGGCCCTCGACTGGATCGACCGGCAGATACTGGAAGGGGAAAAAGTTCCTTCGCAGCTCCTCCTCGCTCTCATGTTCGGCGAGTATCTGGAAGAGAAGGGAGAAGGTTTCCGCCGTGCGGGAACCCCGCTGCAACAGAGCCTGGACATGGCAATAGCCGGGTTTCTCGGAGATCTGTCCCGGACGGTCCTTATCCCCCACAAGACCGGAGTGCAGGTCCGCGATATTCTGTCATTTCTGCGGCGCTTCCGCAAGACCCCGGGAAAACAGCCTCTTTCCTTTATATCCAGGCCTTCTTTCGCTGCGGCGCTGGACTACTTCCGCTTTATCTGCACTGCCACAGGAGAAGGGATGGAGATCTGCCGCTGGTGGGAGCGGTATCTCCTGGAAAACCGGTCACGGCCGGCCGGAGAAACGGTTGGAGAACAGGAGACACCCCTTACACGCCCCCCCGCAAAGCGGAGCCGGCGCAGGCGCCGCCCGAAAAAAGGGAGCGGCCCAAAATCCCCTTGAAACGCCGGGTTCAGTGAGCTATATTTAATCTTTGAACCTGAAAAAACTGTTTCGCGCAAAGCACGCAAAGAACGCGCTTGTGCGCCATAGCGCTACAGCGCGCAGGCGCAAAGGAAAGCAACCAGTTATCGGGCTCTAGCCTTTCACCCTATTGGTTTGGCTCTCTGTCTCAATAAGTATTTGAATTTCTTTGCGACCTTTGCGCGAGTAAAAGCTGTTTTTAGGTTGAATTTAAATCGGCACGAGGAGTTTTACCATGGAAATCGTCCCATTCAGCATTGCCGCAGGGATCGGCAATACACCGCTGGTTGAACTCACCAGGATCAATCCCTATCCGCGGGTGCGGATACTGGCCAAACTGGAAGGTAACAACCCCGGCGGATCGGTCAAGGACCGTCCGGCGCTCTATATGCTTGCCAAGGCCGAGGAGAGCGGCATTCTGACCCGGGAGAAGATAATCCTGGAGCCGACTTCCGGTAATACCGGGATTGCCCTGGCCATGCTCGGGACCGCCAGGGGATACCGGGTCAAACTGGTCATGCCCGCCTGTGTCAGCATTGAACGGCGCAGCGTCCTCGAGGCCTATGGCGCCGAAGTGGTTCTTTCCCCTGCCGAAGAGGCAACCGACGGGGCGATCCGGCTGGCGCACAGGATTCTCGCCAAAGAGCCGGACAAGTATTTCATGCCGAACCAATACGCAAACCCGCACAATGTCCTTGCCCACTATGAAACGACCGGACCCGAGATCCTGCGCCAGACCGACGGCCATATCGATGCATTCGTCGCGGGGATGGGGACTTCCGGGACACTTATGGGGGTGGGCCAATTCCTTCGCGAGCATAAGCCGGGGGCGAGGATTGTCGGGGTCGAACCGCGGCTCGGCCACAAGGTCCAGGGACTGAAAAACATGCGGGAGGCGATCGTCCCGGAAATATACCAGCCGGCTGCTCTTGACGAGAAGATCACCATCGAGGACGAGGTTGCGTTCGCCGTTGCCAGGGATATGGCCGCCCGCGAAGGGCTTTTTGTCGGCATGTCGAGCGGCGCGGCAGTAGCCGGGGCCTTGCAGGTAGCGGCCGGAATGACAAGCGGTACCATCGTCACCATCCTTCCCGACCGGGGGGACCGTTACCTGAGCACGACCCTGTTCCGCTCGGTCTGCGCCAAATGCCCGCCTTAATACACCCCAGAATAATTATGGCTGCCTCAGACAATAAAAAGCCCTTCCGGTAAAAGCAGGAAGGGCTTTTCTTTATGGCGGGAATGCTCTTCTGAGAAAAAAAGGGGCCACTTCGGGCCCCTTTCAAATGAAACAATATAAGACAGACTGGTTTTAGAAGAAGTATAAGGCCGAGACCCTGAAGATGTTGGCCTGGCCGAAGTTGCCAATTGTTCCTGTAGCATTAAAGTTTCTTCCGTATTGGGTCTTCGCATGCTCGTACTCGGTCATCAGTTTGACCGCGGCATTCAGGTCATAGGCGACGTTGGCGTAGATGATCTCATTGTATGCTTCAAACGTAGTTGCACTGCCAGCGCCGACGGGGGCGATATTAGTAAATTGAGCGTAGTCAATGGCGTTGCGCCGCATGTAACCGCTGGTGATCCCCAGGTCCTGGGTCGGGAAGAAGATGAGCTGGCCGTATACGCCGTACCCCTTGGCTGCGGAGCCATTCCGGTAAAGGTTGCTAACGAAAGCCCCGGCTGGAGGCGCTGTTGCTGCGTTGGTAAAAGTAAGGTTAGTGGAGGCGTTGGCGCCGTCCCAGTTAATCCCCGCGGAGATGAACCCCTGTGTCTCCAGGGAGGCGGTCATGGCCCGGCTCTTGCCGTCCTTCGACTTGACGAGCGGCACGAAGCCGTAGAAGCCGTAGCCGTAGGCATCGACGCTATTCGTATGGTTGACTCCGCCGGCATTTACCTGCTCGTTCCCCCAGAGGCCGAAGAATCCCACCTGCAGGCTGTTCATGGCAAAGCCGTAAGCGCCCGGGGCAACGCCCAGGGCCTTGCTGACGAACATGAGCTGGGCGGCGACGTTGGGGGCGTCACCGTTGGCTATAGTGGTGGCAGAATCAGGAGACATATAGTCCTGAACCGGGTTCTGCACGCCTGCGACCAGCTTCAGGTAGTTGTCGTCATTGAACGGTATCTTCTGGGTCAGGCGGATCTGCGCCACCCGCGGGTTGTTGGGGGTGCCGGTGGTGGCGCCGTGGCGGAAGTCGATGGTCGCGGCGAATGCCGGGCCGAAGATGTCCGAGTACTGGCCGAAGAGGACCTGGGTGTTGGGCCAGTCGAGGCTGCCGTAGGCGTGACGCAGCCGCAGGAAGCCGTTCTCATTGACGTTGGTTGATAATGTAGCCGAAGTGCCGATGAAATCGGCCTCGATCAGGGCGTTCGTCTTGGCGCCGAGGAAGGTCGGGCCGGCCACCTTCAGCCAGAAGCGGGAGGTACGGGCGCTGAACTGCGTCTGATGCTCTTTGGCCAGGTTGGAACCGACGGGGCTTAAACCGCCCGTCGGCGCGCCGGGGAACACGTACCCGTTGACCCCCAGATTCTGCGAGTTATAGGCATATTGCAGTTCCACGAAACCGCCTATGGAGAGGTTGAACTTGCTGGTTACCGGCGAAGCCATCTTCCCGTAAATGCCCGGGGCCACCTCGCAGGAAGGCTGGTAATCGCAGTTGTAGGCGGGGGCTGCAGCCCCAGTAATCCCAGGCGGGACTTCGACGGCCATGGCAGGCGCTGCAAAGAGCAGCATGCCGGCGATGGTAACTAATACTTTTTTCATCATTTCTGCCTCCTTGTATTTCATATTGATTAGAACTTCAGAACCTTGAGCTGTCGTAACCGACGATGAAAACAGCTCACCTCCCTTCATCAGAGTATTTTTCTATATGGCTGATACATTAAGAACCGCATTTAATATAAATTCCCAACCCGCGTTATTCGGCGGAAACCAGATCCGTTGCCTGGACGCCCTGCCCCTCGGTGATCTGGCCGAAGGAGCCGTTGGGTCCGACGAAACCCTGAATTGTCAGTTTCCCGATCAGTTCACCCGGGGCATAACCGAGCCCCTTCATGAACCTGCCACTGTGATATATATGGAGGAGCTGGCCGATGGACAGGCCGACCTCCTTGCCGGCGGCAATATATGCCCTGTTCCCTTCCACCGCCGTTATCCGGCCATACCAGGGAAGGACCGCCACCAGTCCCCTGATCTTATCCGTGAACGCCGCGAGCGCCGGGGCAGCTGCGGAGCTCCTGTCAGCCGGCTCCGCCCCGTCGTTCTGGGATATTACCGCGTCAAACCTGCGCAGCAGTCCCCCAGCCATGGTGTCGTAGACCTCGGCGAAGATCGTCTTGCCCGACGCCACACCCTCGGGCGCCGACAGATAGATGACCAAATTCGCCCCGTAATCCTGCTGCAGCCGCATGGCAAACGCGCCCTTTTCCGCCTCACTGGTGAGGGTGGCGTACTGGGCGAGAAAGGCTGTCTGGGTCGGGTCGAGCAGCACCCCTACGGCGGCGTGCCGCAGGTTCTCGGATAATGGCTGGGCCAGGCCGTTCTGTCCGATCTCCATGACGGCAATACGGTTACTTACCCCGGGCGCTGCCACAACAGGCGCCATCACCCTGCCGGCAAACGACTGGGGCTGGGAAGCGGCAACCCCCCCTTGCCGGTTTCCCGGGATAGCGAAGGGAGAGACCACGGCGCCCGCCGTCTGATGGTTCGCCGCAACGGTCGGGGATGGCGCGGCGGCGGCAATGGCCGGCTGCTCCGGCGAACCGGCCGGCTGCGCTTGGGCGGAAGTCCCGCGGAAGCTCTGCAAGACTTTATCCGTCCCCTTTTTGATAATCTCGCTGCCGCGGGGGAGGCCGCTCTCCACGTATCTCCTGGGAACCCATATCTTTGCCGGGGCGTCCGCAGACATGGTGAAGCCGGGGTTGTCTATCTCCACATAGTCGTCGGGCGAACCGTTCGTCTGCCGGTTGCCGGCGCAGGCGGCAAGGATAAGGCAGGCGGATAGGACAAAGGTTTTCAGTAAACGCAAACGGTTCTCCTCACCAGGTTGAGGTCATAAATATGCATGTTGCTTTGCTTCAGGACAAGGCAGCCCGACTGATGGCCACTCCGCGAACAGGCATAGATGTCGATTTTAAAATGGGCTGAAACAATTTAAAGGTTTTTTCACAAAAGTCAAGTTACAATTTCAATTTGCGCCCAACCGGATGGGAATTAATGTGTATTTACGGCAAGATACGCAATTGGGAGAATTTAATTTAATATTTTCGACAGTTCCGGATAAACTTTTGATTCCACGTAATAAAATACTCATCCAACTGCAATGATCAGGCGTGAACTACTGCCGACGTTGCTATGATCTGCGTTTAAGAGATGTTAATACATTGATTAAGTAGATTGTTAATTACTATCCTTAACTTGTTTTGTCAAGTTAAAAACTTAAAAGTCGATTTAATTTATACAGAGCATCTAGGGTATTATTATTTACAACGCTGGTTTCGATTTATCGCGCCACGAGTACCAGTTGTCGGGAATGGTTTGGGAATGATATTGATTTTATCGGATACTGCGCGCCAGCAGTTCCAGGGTGTGCATTACCGCAATCTTCGACCCTCTCTGGCCGAGCCCGTCCGAAAGCTGCATCATGCAGCCCGGGCAGCCGGTCACAACGGCCTCGGCGCCGCTTTTTTCAATGGCGGCGCTTTTCCCTGCATTGATCCGCATGGAGGTGTCGTAGTGGTAGACGTTGAAGGTCCCCCCCATGCCGCAGCATTTGTCACTCCCGTCCATCTCCGTCAGGGTGACACCGGGAGCCGCCCGGAGGAGTTCACGCGGCTGTTGGGTGATGCCCCGGTTGCGCAGGTGGCAGGGATCATGATAAGTGACCCTGATATCCCCAGCCACCCCGGTTTCCGCCGGATGGAGACCGAGCTTCTGTAAAAGCAGGGAGGCGTCGACGGTTTTATCGGCAATCTTGCGGAAGCGCAGGAAAAGCTCCGGGTGCCTTTTCCCCAGAATGGCCGGATAATACTTGTGCAGGGCAGTGCCGCAACTGGCGCAGGCGGTCATGATGTAATCGGCCTCGTATTTCTCCAGGGCCATGAGATTTTTCTCCGCCAGATAGCGGAGAGTGTCCAGGTCACCGCCTGACATCCCGGGGAGTCCGCAGCACTGCTGCTCCTTCGGGATTATAACCGTACACCCGAGGTGGCGGAGCAAGGCAAGGGCCGCTTCGCCGATGCCGGTGTAAACAAAATTGCTCATGCAGCCGACAAAATAGAGAACGCGCGGTTTATCAGAGAGGCCGGCGATGACCTCGGGATGGCGCTCCAGGAAGGGCTGTCTGGCGATCCGGGGGATGTGCCGTCTGTCGTCAATGAACGGCAAAGGGAAACGGAGTCTCAATCCGGAAGCGGCTGGCACCTTTTGGAAAAAAAGCGGGCCTAAAAGGGCGGCCATTGCCGCTCCCTGATTCATCAGCTTGCGGTTCCTCAGCGCCCCGCCGAGCGCCTTGTGAAAGGCCGTGAGACCTCGTTGCCGCGCAAGCGCCTCACGGGCGGCAATCACGATCTCGTCGACGGGAACATCGTTGGCGCACTTCTCCACGCAACTTCCGCAGAGGAGACAGTTGGAGATGTCGAGGTAGGTGCGGTCGTCCAACGCCACCCCCCCATCGAGGAGGGCCTTGGCCAGGGCCAGCTTGCCCCGGGCCACCGCCGGCTCCCGTTTCAGCTCGCCGAACACCGGACAGTGGGCGCGGCAGGCGCCGCATTTCACGCACTTCTTTATTTCCTTTTCGACTCTCTTTAATGGGTCCACGGGAAACCTAAGGTAAAGGTAGAGGTAAAGGTAAAGAAAGAAAAAAGATTTTCTTTACCTTTACCTGTGAGAGCAGCGAACGAATACCTCAACCTGCTTCATCCACCGGGAAGATCTTCCCCGGATTGAGAATATTGTTCGGATCGAGCGCACTTTTGATCGCCTTCATTGCCGCTATCTGCTCGGGCGAAAGCTCCAGAGGGATATATGGGGCCTTAGTAAGGCCGATGCCGTGCTCGCCGGACATGGTCCCCCCCAGATCGAGGGCGGCCTGGAAAATTTCCTTGATCGCCTCTTGGGCCTTCTCATCCATCCCCGGTATCTCCCGGTCGATCATGACGTTGACGTGAATGTTGCCGTCGCCGGCATGGCCGAAATTGACGATGGGGATGTCATACCGCTTACGGATATTCTCGATGCAGCGGATGACATCCGGCACTTTGCTGCGCGGCACAACGATGTCCTCATTGTACTTGGTCGGGTTCAGGTCGCGAAGCGACGGCGACACGAGACGGCGTATCTTCCAGAGTTGTTCCGCTTCGGCGGAGTCCTTCGCCACCCGGAACTGAACGAGCCCGAACGGTTTGATCAGGCCATGGATCAGGCCGGCCTGTTTTTCGATCAATTCCCGGTCCCCGTCCACTTCAACGATGAGGACTGCCCGTCCCTCCGCCGGCAGCCCCAGGTTGAAGCGGCGGTCGACGCACTGGAGAGTGGCGTGGTCCATGAACTCGAGGGTCGCGGGGATTATCTTCCCCTTGATAATGGCGGAAACGGCCGTTGCCGCACCATCTATGGAATCGAAGATGGCTAGCATGGTCTTTTTCGCCTCGGGAAGAGGGAGCAGCCTGAAGATGATCCGGGTGATGACGCCGAGGGTTCCTTCACTGCCGCAGATGAGTTTTGTCAGATCGTACCCGACCACACCCTTGGCGGTTTCGCCGCCGGTCCGGATGATCTCGCCGGTAGGGAGGACCACCTCCAGCCCAATGACGAAATCTTTGGTGACGCCGTACTTCACGGCCCGCGGGCCGCCGGCGCACTCCGCCACATTACCGCCCAGGGTAGAAAATTTGAGCGAAGCCGGGTCGGGTGGATAGAAGAGGCCGAGTTTCTCAACGGCAATCTGGAAATCCTCGGTCACTACCCCTGGTTCCACTTCGGCGATGAGATTGTCGGTATCGATGCGGAGAATCCTGTCCATCCTGGTGGTGACGAGGACGATCCCCCCCTTGTGGGGGAGACTCCCGCCGGAGAAACCGCTCCCCGCCCCGCGGGGAAAGAGCGGGACAAGTTCGGCATTGGCGAGTTTCAAGAGCTGCGCTACTTCAGCCGCATTCGCCGGGTAGACCACCGCATCCGGCAGGTATTCCATCTGGGTCGCGTCGTAGGAATAGCAGAGGAGGTCCTGCTTTTCCGTTGCGACATTCTCCGGGCCGACGATATTTTCCAGCTCTCCCACTAGACGACTATCAAGCACGGGCAATTCCTTTGCAAAACCATATTTAGTGTCCATCCGGAAACTCCGGATGAGACACTATTGGTTTCCAATTCGGAAACGAGGGATTTTTCGTCCTGGCAAGGAAATCGAGGGGTTGCGCGGAGGCGTACGATGGTACGCCGC
>JBGPID010000086.1:0-9894 GCA_041484725.1 Geobacteraceae bacterium
CCGGTTGCTCCCCCCTTCCTATGTGTTCGAGGGGATGAGGACGATCATCTCCCATGGCGTCGTCCCCATCAGCGGGCTTCTCCAGGGGGGCTGCCTCACCCTTCTCTACCTTCTCCTGGCCTGCCTCATCTTCAAACGCGTCTACCGGCAGGCCGTGCGCACCGGGCTCATCGCCCGCTACAGCGCGGAAAGCGTCGGCTAGAGAGCGGGCATGTCTGCTCGTTGCGGCAGAAGGTCAAAAGAATATTTCAAGGGATTACTGTGAACTTTCATTCTTTCAGGAGTGACCCAAAAGCCCCTCTTTTCCATTTCTAAATGAGGCATCAATTGTATCTTACTTGAAACTTTTTAAGATGTAAATATGCCACTAGAAACATCCCAATATTAAGCTGATTCCGGTTGTTAAGAGAACAAGATTGCAGAATTAAGCTTGGTTGTGTTCGGTTTAAGCCTTCTCTTTAGGTGGAATAGAGGGAACGTGGTACAATTGATGTGGCCTGCTTTGACAGGCTCAGAACTGTTCTCGGCAACCGCGAAGACACCACGATAATCGCGGTGGACGATTCGAACATCCGGGTCGAGTTCAGGACGTTTCTCGGATTTGTCGATGACGGGCTGTTTATTCTTGATGTTCCGAATGGTCAGATTCAGATCCGTTCGGCTGCAAAGATGGGCTATTGGGACATGGGGGAAAATCGCCGGTGCATGGAAGAAATCAGGGGCGACTATTCCAGATAGTCATGGAGATTACGTAGTATCGGCGAGATTGACATCCCATCTCCATCCAGTTAAGTATTCTTGCTAATAGATATGAGAAACTGCATTACGTTAGCGAGGTTAATAAGCCTTTTAAATAAGAGATTCTTTTCCCGGACATCGTTGGTTGACAAGAGTTTATCTTTTAGATGTTGGTACTGTTCCTGGACAACTTCCTCTGGATTGATCTTCTTCATCTTCATAATGGGCTCCAAGCAAAACTCTAACTCCTGAACCTGTTAAATTAACGCTCGGATAACTGTTACAAACCATATTTCCAAATATTATGCCAAAAAGATAATGATCAATAATATCAACATATTTAAATGTCTTAGGGAGGGATCCGAAAGCCTGGATGTGTAAAAGAATTTTACCAGAAATGGGGATAACGCTGCATATTCAGGAAAGGCGCGGGTTTGCCGGCATGTTAAAAAAGTTTACATTGTTACATTTAGTTCACAAATTTTGCTTAAGATAATCGAGGTGATTTGAGGGGAGGCTAAATAAATCGGGTTTTCAATCAAAAGATCAGATTTATTTGATGACACCACGGGCCACCAGGTCAAGCACCGCAAGCACATGTTCCCCGGTCTGAATGGCGCCGGGCAGGTTATACCGCACCGCGGCAATGGCGTTGCGCATAGTGCTTGCAAGACCGGTCGTTGCTGTTTATAATGTCCCCGGCCATAGTCACAAAATCTACGGAAGCTTTATAAAAGCCGGTAAAGACATTTGATCATCAAGAGCACGGAATTCATCAAGAGCGCGGCAAAACCCGCCCACTATCCACCCGCGGATTTCCCGGAAATAGCCTTTGCCGGGCGATCCAATGTCGGCAAATCATCCCTCATCAATGTGCTGGTGAACCGGAAAAACCTGGTCCGCACCAGTTCCACCCCCGGACGCACCCAGCTCATCAATTTTTTCGCGGTAAATGGGCAGTTCAGCCTGGTGGACCTTCCCGGTTACGGTTATGCCAGGGTGCCGCTGGCGGTGAAGAAGGAGTGGGGCCCGATGATGGAGACCTATCTTTCAACGCGGCCAAACCTGCGCGGGGTTGTGCTGATCTTCGACATCCGCCGGACTCCGGTGGCGCAAGACCGGCAGATGATCGACTGGCTGCGGTCATATGATATTCCGCCGCTCCTGGTTGTGACCAAGTGCGACAAGGTTTCCCGTAACGAGAGAGCAAGGCAGGCCGCGGTCATTGCCGACTCTCTTGGTGTCGAGAGGGGGGAACTGACATTTTTTTCGACCATTACCCGCGAAGGTAAAGATGAAATATGGACCAGGATCGAGAGGGTACTTTTCCCGGAACAGGCTGCTGCTGGGGAAGGAGAGGGCCAACCATAATCTGTTTGACTTTCCTCCAGCGCTCTGATAGAAATTGCGGTATAATTTAATATAGCTGATCAACCAGGTGCTCCGCCGCAGAGGATGGAGATAATAGGGAAGGGGGTGCGATTCCCCCACTGTCCCGCAACTGTGAACGGTGATGAAAGCCGCAACAACGCCACTGGTCAGGTTCTTACAAAGAATCTCGGGAAGGCGCGGCAAGTAAAGTGACCCGTGAGTCAGGAGACCTGCCCGGTTGGAGCTGCAAGGACCTCCGAGGGAGAGGCGCCGAGGCCCGAATATGTTCATTGTTTTCGAACCCCGTCTCTGCTTTTGCGGCGGGGTTTTTTATGTCTCAGATCATTTTGATTACCGGCGGCGCGAGGAGCGGTAAAAGCCGACTGGCGGAGGATCTGGCGGAGCGGTTCGGCGCCCCGCTGGCCTATATTGCCACCGGCGAGCCGGGAGATGCCGAGATGCGGGAGCGGATCGCCCGGCACCGATCACGCCGCGGTCCGGCCTGGCAGACCATCGAAGAGACCCTTAACCTCTCGGTGGCATTAAGAGACAATGACGGCCGTTTCGCATGCATGCTTGTGGATTGCGTTACGCTCTGGCTCTCCAATCTCCTCTTCAAATACAACGACCCACGGCAGGTCCTGGATGATGTCGCCCTGTTTGCCGCGGCGTTGCCGCTGCTTAAGAGTCCCCTCGTCCTGGTCTCCAACGAGCTGGGAATGGGGATCGTCCCGGAGAATGGTCTGGCCCGGGCCTTCCGCGACCTGGCCGGGGAAGCCAATGAACTGTTGGCCAGGGTCGCGGATGAGGTGTACGTGACGTTCTCAGGGCTGCCGCTGAAACTGAAAGGTTGAAAATAAAGGGATAATCAATGAATGTTATTGCCGAAACGCTCGCCGCGATCCAGCCGGTTGATCCTCTCCTGCTGAAAAAGGCCCAGGAAAAACTGGACAACAAGACCAAGCCGCTCGGCTCGCTCGGCAGGCTGGAGGAGTTTGCCCGCCGCTTTGCGGCCATTAGCGGGAATCTGGAGCCCGATACAACGAAGAAGATCATTTACACCTTTGCCGGCGACCACGGCGTGACGGAAGAGGGGATCTCTGCTTTCCCCAGGGAGGTCACTTCACAGATGGTCTTCAACTTCTTGAGCGGCGGGGCGGGGGTTAATGTCCTTGCCCGCCACTGCGGGATCGAGGTCCGCGTGGTGGACGTGGGTGTGGACAACGAATTCGGTCATCTTACAGGTCTTATCAGGAAAAAGGTTGCCCGCGGGACACGCAACTTCACCAAAGGACCGGCCATGGAGCGTGGCGAGGCGCTCGCTGCAATAAAGGTGGGTATCGAGCTGGCCGGAGTGGCAAAGGACGAGGTTGTGGCAATGGTCGGGACCGGCGATATGGGGATCGGCAACACCACCCCTTCATCTGCCATAATCGCTGCCATCTCCGGAATGCCGGTATGGGAGGTTACCCATCGCGGAACCGGTATATCGGAATGCGCACTGGCGAACAAAATACGCGTCATTGAACTGGGGCTCGCGGTGAACCGCCCCGATCCGAACGACCCTCTCGATGTCCTGACCAAGGTGGGAGGGCTGGAGATCGCCGCTATTGCAGGCCTCGTTCTTGGCTGTGCGGCAAACCGTATCCCCGTTGTTATAGATGGGTTCATCTCGACCGCGGGGGCGCTTATTGCCGCTGAATTGCATCCCCATGTGAAGGATTATACCTTTGCCGCCCACCAGTCGGTGGAAATCGGCCACCGCTTCATGCTGGAACGAATCGGATTAGAGCCTATTCTCGACCTCCACCTGCGTCTTGGCGAGGGGACCGGAGCAGCCCTGGCCATGGGGCTGATCGAGGCGGGGGTAAAGATCCTGAAGGAAATGGCGACGTTTCAGGAGGCGGGAGTGGCGGAAGGGGAGATGTAGGCGCGCACGGCGTGCGCCAGCTCTTTTCTGAAGCAAGAAGGGCGCATGCCATGCGCCCCTGCGGAGAACCATGCGTCTCTATTTCATCGCGCTCCAGTTTCTGACCATCATCCCTCTTCCTTTTCCGCTCCGCTTCGAGGAAAGGGACCTGGGCCGCTCCATGGCCTTTTTCCCGCTGGTGGGGGTGACCCTGGGCACCCTGCTGGTGGGGGTCGATTTTATCCTTACTCCCTGGCTCCCCCGGCCGGTGACCGACCTTCTCCTCATCACCCTCCTTTCCGCGGTGACCGGGGCGCTCCACCTGGACGGGCTGGCCGATGTCTGCGACGGCCTGGCGGCGCGCGGTGGCCGGGAGCGGTTCCTGACAGTGATGAAGGACTCCCGCATCGGGGCGGTTGGTGTGGTGGGGCTCATCCTGGGGCTTCTCCTGAAATACCAGGCGCTTCTGCACATCCCACAGGAATACAGGCACGAGACACTCCTCTTTTTCCCTTTTGTCGCCCGCTTCAGCCAGGTGCAGATGACATTGGGGGCAAAGCGGGCGAGGGAGGATGGACTCGGCTCGGTATTCATCGGCAGCGCCGGGATATGGCAATTTATTTCCGCCGGCCTCATCACCCTGACCGGCGCCTGGCTTTTGCTCGGGATGCGGGGTATATACTGCTGTATCGCCCTCTATCTCTTTACCTGGGGGGTGAAGGGGTGGTTCCAGCGGAAACTGGGGGGAATCACCGGCGACATCATCGGCTGTGCCAGCGAACTGAACGAGATTCTCTGTTTGCTCATGTTACTGGTGCTTTTCGGTGTAAAATCTTCTATATTTGAATAAGATGCCAGATAGATGCGGGAACAACGAATTTCACAAATGACACGAATAAAAAGCTCAATTATTAATGTTTCTTCGTGGCAAACGGCTCTTTTGCTTGATTTATATAATTTGTGTGATTTGTTGTCAAAATATTTGGTTCCGGTTTGCCCGGGTCGGGAAGCCTGATGACGGAAAAAACAAGGATCTATCTCATCCGCCACGGCGAGGTGGAAGGGGACGGAACTCACCGTTACAACGGCCATGCCGACGTCCCTTTAAGCAAACGTGGTGTTGCCCAGTATCACCAGTTGAAAGAACGGCTGGCGGATAGGCGGATCAGCACCTGCTATACCAGCGATCTCTCCCGTTGCGTGGTCGGCGCGGAGATCATCGGCTCGCACCTGGGGCTTACGCCGGTCAGGGAGCGCAACCTCCGCGAACTGGACATCGGTATCTGGGAGGGGAAGAGCTGGGCGGAATTGCAGTCAATCTACCCGCAGGAGTGGCAGGCGCGGCTTGCCGATATCGTCAACTACCGGGTGCCGCAGGGGGAAAGCCTTACGGATCTACATAACCGGATCATACCGGTAATTAATGCCATCGTGGCACGGCACAGAGGGGAAGATCTGCTGGTGGTGGCCCACGGCGGGGCCAACCGGGTAATCCTGCTGAATGCCATCGGCGCGCCCCTTTCCGCCCTCTTCAACATCGAGCAGGATTATTGCTGCCTCAATATCATCGACTTCTACGCGGATGGCAGAACCGTGGTTAAATTGTTGAACGGGTAAAAGGATTTTTAAATGAAATCTATCATCATCGCAGGTACGCACAGCGGCTCGGGCAAGACCACCGTCACTCTCGGCATCATGGAGTGCCTGAAACGGCGCGGCCTCCGCGTCGCCCCTTTCAAGGTCGGCCCCGATTTCATCGATCCCGGCTATCACCGGCTGGTGACCGGCCGCCCCTCTATTAACCTGGATGGCTGGGTGTGCAGCGAGTTTTTCGTTCGGGACACCTTTTCCCGGCATGCGGAAGGGGCCGATATTGCGGTCATCGAGGGGGTCATGGGGCTGTTCGATGGCATCGGCGGCAAACAGGAGGCCGGGAGTACGGCGCAGATTGCAAAAATCATCGGTGCGCCGGTGATCCTCGTGGTCGATGCGAAAAGCCAGGCGCGCAGCGCCGCTGCCCTGGTCAGGGGATTTGCGGAATTCGATCCGGAAGTGCGGGTTGCCGGGGTGATTTTTAACAATGTGGGGAGTGATAGCCATGCGCGTATCCTGCGGGATGCGGTGGATGCGCTCGGGATGGGGATAAAGGTAGTGGGGTGCCTGCCGCGTGATGAACGGCTGCATATCCCGTCACGTCATCTGGGGCTCATGACCGTGGAGGAGAATCCCCTTCCCGCGGAATTCCTCGATTGCCTGGTGGAAATTATCTGGGACAATCTGGACTTAGGTCTCCTCTGGGCAGCGGGCACACCCCATGGCATCGAGCAGAGCCTGCCGTTTTCAGGGGGTCAGGCTTACATTTTTCCCGATACGGTGAAATCTCCAGAGTTGACCCGAATTGCAGTGGCCCGTGATTATGCCTTCTGTTTCATGTACGAGGACAACCTGCGTCTGTTGCGCGAGGCCGGGGCGGAGATCGTCGAATTCTCGCCGCTCTCGGATGATGGACTCCCTGAAGGCATCGCCGGCATCTATCTCCCCGGCGGCTATCCCGAACTCTTTGCCGATACGCTAGCCGGGAATGTCGCCCTGAAGGCTGGAGTTCAAAGGATGATCAAGAGGGGGATGCCGGTGTATGCCGAATGTGGCGGCTTCATCTATTTGACAAAAGGGGTAGTGGCGGACCCATGGAGCTCCCCGCAAGCGGATGCGCGTACAGAAACCGGCGAACTGCCCGGTCCACCTCTTCATGATTTTGTGGGGATTTTCCCGGTCACCACCCGGATGCTGGCGCGCCGCAAGGCGCTCGGCTATCGGGAGGTGGAATTTATTGCTGACTCGATCCTCGGCCCCGCAGGCATGGTCGCCCGGGGGCATGAATTCCATTACTCGGAGATGGGAGAGATGCCGGCGCGGATCAAGCGCTCCTACCGGGTGAGAAAAAATGACGTCGATCTCGGAACGGAGGGATACCGTTACAAGAACTGCCTGGCTTCCTATGTCCACCTCCACTTCGGGAGCTGTCCGGGGATGGCCGCGGCGTTCGTGGAGAGCTGCAGGAAATACAAGTCTGAAATGCCGCGGAAGAAACGAGGACCGGCAGGATAATCCTTGCCTTCATCCCGACCCAGCTTCCCCTGGGGCTTCTCGAAGGGGCCATGACCGCCGGGATGGTGGTGCTCCTCTCCAGGAAGCGCCCCGACCTCCTCATCAGGATGCGGGTGATAAAAAAAGGAGAAATGCCTGCCCATGCCTGAACGCAAACGGAAACGGAAAATCTTCATGCTCCACGTCCTTCTCCTGACGGCGCTTTTGTTTGCCTTCTATTTCTTCACCCTCGGGCCGCGGCCATGGACCGGCGTGGACGAGGCGGTGGTGGAAAAGATCGCCAGAGAGCATGGCCGCGGGGCGAAAAAGCCCCTGATCGACCTGGGCGAAGGAGACCTACTCCTTTTTGCCTTCCTCTGCGCGGGCGCTGTCGGCGGCTTCGCGGCGGGGTACTCGTGGCGGATGCTGGTGAGTGAGAAGGGAGTTCGCACCACGAAGAAGGGTTAAGAAGAGTGAGGGGAAAAGCCTGGAACCATGCACCAACTTAACCGACAGACAATGAACTGCGACCACCTGTTGACCCGCCTCGACCCGCGGGTGAAGCTCATCTCCACCCTGGCGCTGCTGGTTATGGTGATCAGCACAGGGGGATTGTCTTTCCGCTTCTGGTGGCGACGGTCTGCCTGGCGCTCTCCCTTACGTTTCTTTTCTGCATGGGTATAATCTGGAGAATCTGATAAAACGAAAAATTTCCAGAACTAACTGATTTGCTTTGAAAACTTTAACTATTTCGTCCTTGTTTTTGTTTTTAATCTGTGAAACTGTGGATATTATTCAATACTGAAATTTCGGGTTTCATCCCATTTCCCTGAATATCCTCGTTGCTAAAGGTTTTTGTGAATTCAGTGAATTCAGTAAGACTTTCCGTTACCATTGACAGTTTCAGATACCCGGACGGCACGACGGCCTTGGCGGAGATCCGCTTTGACGTGCAAAAGGGAGAGTTCTGCGGCATCTTGGGGGCGAACGGCTCGGGAAAGACGACGCTCCTCAAGGTCATGGACGGGCTGATCAAGGAGTACACCGGCCGGGTCCTCCTCGACGGGGACGAGGTGACCAGGCTCAAGCCGCGTGACATATACCGGAAGGTAGGGCTCGTCTTCCAGAACCCGGACGACCAGCTCTTTGCCCACACCGTTTTCGAGGATGTGGCGTTCGGTCCGCGCAACATGGATTTCGCCGAGGATGAGGTGCAGCGGAGGGTTAACGCGGCCCTGTTCAGTGTGGAGATGGCCGACTATGCAGGAAAGCAGATCAATGCCCTGAGCTATGGCCAGAAAAAGCGTGCATGCATCGCCGGGCTCCTGGCCATGGGCCATGAGATACTTCTCCTCGACGAGCCGACCGCCGGCCTCGACCCGATGGGGGAGTACCGGATGATGGAGATCCTGACGCGTCTCAACCGGGAAGAAGGGGTGACCATCGTCATGGCTACCCACAGCGTGGATCTCGTTCCCCTCTTTCTCCATCGCCTCCATATCCTGAGCAGGGGGCGGATCGTCCGCAGCGGTGCGCCTGAAGAGGTTTTCACCGCGCCGGCGGAGATGGAGAACATCAAGCTCAGGCTGCCGCACATCGCCGAGCTTATCTACCGGCTGAAGCATGAGGACGATGTGCCGTTCGATCGCATCCCTCTCACCATTGGCGAAGCGCGGCGGGAGATTGTCGAGATGGTGCGGAACAAGGAGCCTGAATGAAAACCGCTGTTTTGCTGATGGCCCATGGCAGCCGTATTCCCGAGGCAAACGATGCCGTCCGGGATATTGCCGCCATGGTGAAAGATATGACCGGTTTCGCCATCGTCGAGGTCTCGTTCCGGGAGCAGCACCTGCCGAACATCCAGCAGGGGATCGATGCCTGTGTTGCCCGTGGGGCGGAGCGGATCATCCTTATGCCGTATTTCCTATACATGGGGGCCCATGTCCGGGAGGACCTCCCGGAGGAGATGGCAGAGGCGAAACAGCGCTATCCCCAGGTTGATTTTGTCATGGGAAATCACCTTGGCGTGCACAGGAAACTGGCGGAGGTTGTGGTGGAGCGGATCTCCGAAAGTATGGAGCGGCATTGATGTCGGTTAACATGCGGCCGGAAGAGATCGAGGCGGAATCGTTCCGCATTATCGAGGCGGAGGTGGGAACACATTCCTGGTCTCCTGCAGAGTGGCCGGTGGTGCGGCGTGTCATCCACACCAGCGCCGATTTCGACTACGCGCGATCCATGCTCTTTTCCCATGACACCGTGACCCGGGGCGTTGCGGCGCTCCGGCGTGGGCGCGGCATCGTCACCGATACCACCATGGCCCTGGCCGGGATCAGCAAACCCCGTCTGGAAAGGTTCGGCATTGCCGCCGCCTGCTTCGTGGCAGACCCGCAAGTTGTGCGGGAAGCCGGGGCCCGGGGGATCACCCGCTCGATCCTGGCCATGCGCAAGGGTGCAGCTGATCCCGGCAACGGCATTTTTGTCATCGGCAATGCGCCCACGGCCCTGTTCGAACTGCTGCGCCTGATAAAAGAGGAAGGGGTCCGCCCCGATCTGGTTATCGGCCTGCCGGTGGGGTTTGTCGGGGCCGCAGAGAGCAAGGAGCAGCTCATCTGCGAGGCCGGCGGGGTGAAGGTCCCCTTTATCGCCAACCGGGGGCGCAAGGGGGGGTCGAACGTGGCGGCCGCGGTGGTCAATGCGTTACTGATAATGGCCGAAGAAAACCCCGACGTTTGACAGCGTTGCGCAAACTGAACAATAAAATCGCGGACCCGGCGGTGGTCATCGGC
>JBGPID010000087.1:0-9888 GCA_041484725.1 Geobacteraceae bacterium
AGACGAAGTCGCGGACGAACTCTTCCTTCAGGTCGTCGATATAGACCTTGCTTGCTCCGGTGGCGATAGCCTTGTCGCGGACCGGGGCGAGTTCGTCCCCCTGCCCGAGATCGGCGGAAAAGGTGATCACCTCGCAGCCGTACTCGTTCTTCAGCCACTTGAGGATGATGGATGTATCCAATCCGCCCGAATAGGCGAGTACGATCTTTTTCACGTCTGTTTTAGCCATGTGGTTCTCCTTAAAATTTATATCTTTCCGGTATTGCGTAAAGAAGAGGAGTATTATCCCGTAGCAGTGCTACGCCCCGCCCATGAGCCGCGCCATGATCGCCTTCTGCACGTGCAGCCGGTTTTCCGCCTCGTCCCAGACCACGGAACGGGGCCCTTCGATGACCTCATCGGTTATCTCCTCCTCCCGGTGCGCCGGCAGGCAATGCATCACGATGCAATCCTTTTTGGCGAGCTTTACTGTCTTCGCATTGAGCTGGAAGCCGGAGAAAGCCTCGAGCCGCTTCTTCTGTTCCGACTCCTGCCCCATGCTTGCCCAGACGTCGGTGTTGAGGACATCGGCGCCCTTGACCGCCACCTTGGGGTCGTCGGTCAGCACGATGGAGGATTTTGCCTTGGAGCTCGCCCATTTAAGGACCTTTGCGTTCGGCTGGTATCCCTTCGGACAGGCAAGGGTCAGGTCGAAGCCGAAGATGGCGGCTGCCTCCACCCAGGTGTTGGCCATGTTGTTGCCATCCCCGACCCAGGCAAACTTAAGCCCCTTGTACCCCCCCTTGTGCTCAATGACAGTGAAGATGTCGGCCATCACCTGGCAGGGGTGGAAGCGGTCGGTGAGGCCGTTTATTACAGGCGCCGACGAGTATTTGGCGAACTCCTCGACGATCTCCTGGCCATAGGTGCGGATCATGACTCCGTCACAGTAACGGGCGATGGTACGGGCGGTGTCCTTGATCGGCTCGCCCCGCCCCATCTGGGAGGTGGCCGAAGAGATGAAGAGCGGCTGCCCCCCGAGCTGGTAGACCCCCACCTCGAATGAGACCCTGGTCCGGGTGGAGGACTTCTCGAAGATCAGCGCCACACTCTTCCCGTCCAGGTAACGGTGGGGTATCCGCTTTTTCTGTTTCTCCTTCAATTCTTTGGTCAGTGTAAAGAGGCTGTCAAGTTCTTTCTTGCTGAAGTTGCCGAGCGCCAGAAAATCCTTCTGCATGGTTACCCTCCCTTAAAAATAGATTCAAACGCATTGTCGCGTATTTTGACTCATTAGATGGGACTTCTATGTTTACTGTTGCCGGATGGATCAGAGTTCCGCCAGTATTCCCTCCAGGATATGAAGCATCTCGTCGATCTCGACAGAAGTCACGATGAGCGGCGGGACAAAACGGAGCACGGTGTCCTGGGCCACATTCAGCAGAAGTCCCTGTGCCAGCGCCCTGGCTACGATCTCACCTGCAGGGACGGACAGCTCCATTCCAATCATCAGGCCTATGCCGCGCACCTCGACAATCATGGGGAATTTCTTCTTGAGCTGTTCCAGCTGGCCCATGAGGTACTCTCCCATCTCTATGGTATTCTCCAGGATCCCTTCCGCGAAAATGGTCCGAACCGTGGCCACACCGGCGGCGGTTACCAGGGGGTTGCCGCCGAAAGTGGAACCATGAGTCCCGGGACCGAACGATGCCGCGACCTCTTCTTTCGCCAGCATACAGCCTATGGGGGCGCCGCCGGCAAGGGCCTTGGCCAGGGTCATGATGTCCGGCGTAACCGCGAAATGCTCATGGGCGAAAAGCCTGCCGGTTCTCCCCATCCCCACCTGCACCTCGTCGAAGATAAGGAGAAGCCGGTGCTCGTCGCAGATCCTCCTCACCTCCCGGAAATAGTCCGGTGACGGGATCACGATCCCCCCCTCGCCCTGGATCGGCTCCAGCATCACGGCACAGGTGTTGGGAGTGATCGCCCGGCGCAGCAGATCGGCGTCATTGAACGGCACGTGGCGGAAGCCGTGGAGGAGCGGGTCAAAGAATTTCTGCACCTTCTCCTGGCCGGTGGCGGATACCGTGGCCATGGTCCTGCCGTGGAAGGAGGCTAGGGCGGTAATGATCTCGTACCGGTCCGTTCCGAACTTTTCCCTGCTGTACTTGCGGGCGAGTTTGATGGCTGCCTCGTTGGCCTCGGCCCCGGAGTTGCAGAAGAAGGCCCGGTCCGCGAAGGAGCGGTCGCAGAGAAGCTCGGCCAGCTCGATCTGACTCGGGATATGGTAGTAGTTGGAGCAGTGGATCAGCTCTGCCGCCTGTTTCTGCAGGGCAGCCACCACCCGTGGATGGCAGTGTCCGAGGTTATTGACCGCCACTCCCGCCAGGAAATCGAGGTACCGTTTCCCGTCGGCATCCCACAGTGAGCACCCCTCACCCCGCACCGGCACCAGCGGATAGCGGCCGTAGGTCTTCATTATGTATTTGTCGGCTTTTTCCATCCATTTTTGCGAATTCATCAATTACCTCTTGCCCGGATCTCAGTGCCGATCCCCACATCCGTGAATATCTCCAGGAGTATTGCATGCTCCACTCTTCCGTCGATGATATGCGCCTTTTTCACCCCGTCCTGCAGGGCATCCACGCAGCAGGTAACCTTTGGTATCATACCGCCGGTGATGGAGCCGTTATTTATCAGGACGGGAACCTCGGCCAGATTGATACTGGAGAGGAGGCCCCCTTCCCGGTCCCTGACACCGGGAACATCGGTCAGAAGGATCAGTTTTTCAGCCCCCAGGGCCGCCGCCACCCTTCCCGCCACCAGGTCGGCATTGATGTTGTAACTCTCCCCGGCCACCCCCCCACCTACCGGCGCTATGATTGGAATAAATCCCCCCTTTTCCAGGGTTTCCAGGATAGCCGTGTCAACCTTGATCACATCGCCCACGAAGCCGATATCAAGCTCCTCGACAGAGCCGTCCTCCTGTTTCATCTCCTGAAGCATCTTTCTGCAGAGAAGCAGGCCGCCGTCCTTGCCGGACAGGCCGGCCGCCCGGCCGCCATGCTGGTTGATGTAACCGACCACCTCTTTGTTCACCTGGCCGGTCAGCACCATTTCCACGACCGCCATGGTGGCGGCGTCGGTCACCCGCATCCCATTCACAAATGTGGAAACGATCCCGTAGCGCTTCAGGGTCTCGTTGATCTGCGGACCGCCGCCATGGACGATCACCGGGTTGATGCCGATATATTTAAGGAGAATCACATCGAGGGCGAACGATTTTTTCAGCGACTCGTCGGCCATGGCGTGACCGCCATACTTAATGACAACGGTTTTGCCGCTGAAGCGCTTGATATAGGGAAGCGCTTCCAACAGGGTTGTGGCTTTTTCGATCAGTTTCTGCATGAGCTGCACTCCGGGGCCGTCCAGCGGGTTATTCTCCTTATTATCCGATTGAAAGTTGTAAATATAGCAGATCGTAAGAAATAATCAACATTAAAGAGGGTTTACACACTTTTTTTCGGTGACTTTAGTGTGTAATGCCCAGTGAAGGGCCTGATAAAAAGAGAGAAAATTTCGGAGGGGTCAAATTTCTTGCGCCGGCAAGGTGATGGTAACCCTTGTTCCTTTGCCCGGTTCGCTGTCAACTGAGATGCTGCCGTTGTGCAGCCTGACGAATTCTTTCGCATAATAAAGACCCAGACCGAACCCTCTGATCTGTCCGGTCAGGGAAGAATCGACCTGATAAAACTTCTCAAAAATTTTCGGCAGTTCTTCTTTGGCAATGCCGATGCCGCTGTCTTCGATGATTATCTTATATGCCACGCAGGCATTTTTCAGGGAAACGACGACCTTCCCCTCATTACCGGAAAATTTGTAGGCGTTGTCAATTATCTGTTTTATGGCGAAGGATATCTTCTCCCGGTCAAGCAGGAGCGGCGGAAGCTGCTCCAGGTCAAAAGAAGCCTGTATTCCAGGCTTGTTGGCAACTTCACGCGATTGGGCAAAAATATTAGGGATCATAGTGTCCAGTTCGCAGGGCCTAAGCCGCACCCCCTTTCCGGTGTCCATGACCCGGCTGAAGGTCAGGAGGTCCGCCACCAGTTGCTCCAGATACCTCGCCTCCTCATAAATGAGACCGACATTGTGCCGGAAGGTCGCGTCTTCCGGGTCGTATACACCGCCTGCGAAGTTTTGCAGGAAAAGTGAAATTGTGGTAATCGGCGTGCGGAATTTGTGGGATATGATTGAGAGAAAATTCGTCTTGAAGTGGTCCAGGCTCTTGAGATTGGCGATCTCTTCCTTGAGGGCCTTTTTCACGAGGCTTTTTTCGACCGCGGTCTTGAGCTGGAGAAGATTCAAAGGCTTGGTGATGAAATCGTCCGCATCGGCCTTGAGCGCATTGAGAATGATGTCTTTATCAGCAAAACCGGTCATCACTATGACCAGGATCGTCGGCTCGATTTCCTTCACTCGTTTGAGGAGTTCAATCCCCCCCATTTTGGGCATCATGACATCGGTCAGTATTACATCGACCCCACCCTTTTCGAAGAGCGCCAGCGCCTCTTCGCCATCACCGGCTTCCACCAGCTGGTATCCCTTGAGAGCCCTGCAGCAGAGGTCCCGGATAACCGGTTCGTCATCCACGATCATGATCGACTTGTTATGCCGTCCGTGACTCACAGCTAAATTCTCCTGCCTGCTGTCTGCAACCATTCCGCTACCTTCTGTTTCGGGTTTGCCTATCCGATCAGGTCACGCACCTTTTTCAGTGCGTCGTCAAGCTTTTCCACCATGCTCCCGCCGGCTTGGGCCAGGTCCGGCTTGCCGCCGCCACTTCCGCCAATTATGGGCGCCAGTATTCCGATGATCTTCCCGGCATGGAATCTGGCAGTGAGATCCTTTGTCACTGCCACCAGGAGGTTGGCTTTCCCTGCGTTCTCGCAGCCGAGGATGATGATTCCGGACCCGAGCCGCTCCTTCAGGGTGTCCGCAAGTTCCCGCAACCCTTTCGGGTCCCCCTTGACCACTTTTGTCGCCAGGAGCTTCACCCCGGCCACTTCCTCGACTCCTGCCAGGAGGTCTGTGGATGCGGAGGCGTTCAGCCGGCCCTGGAGCGTTTCTATCTCACGTTGGAGCTCTTTATGGCGGGAGAGGAGCCTTTCCACCTTCTCCACGGGGTCACCCCCCTCCGCCTTTACCAATGCGGCAATTCTCTTCCGTTCCTCTTCCAGATTCTGGGTGTAATGCAGCGCTCCCCTGCCGGTCAAGGCCTCGATGCGCCGCACACCCGCTGCAATGCCGGCCTCGGAGAGGATCTTGAAAAACCCGATGTCGCCGGCGGCCCGCACGTGGGTCCCGCCACAGAGCTCGGAGCTTATTTGGCCTACCTTCACCACCCTGACGCGGTCACCGTATTTCTCTCCGAACAGGGCGGTAGCGCCGCTCTCCATTGCATCCTGAACCGCCATTTCCTGGGCGTGAACATCGTCGTTCTGCATGATGTAACCGTTTACGATCTCCTCCACCCGTCGTATCTCTTCATCGCTCATGGCTGAAAAGTGAATAAAATCGAAACGGAGCCGCTCCGGGGTAACCAGAGAGCCGGCCTGCTTTACATGGTCGCCAAGAACCAGCTTGAGGGCCGATTGCAGGAGGTGGGTGGCAGTGTGGTTCCTCCCAGTGGAACTGCGCTCTTCCGTATCGACCTTCAGGTCAACTGTTTCACCGCTCCTGATGATCCCTTTTTCTACTACTCCAACGTGAACGATAAGGTCGGGATATGGTCGTTTTGTCCTGATCACCTTCACCCGGGCGCTGCCGCTGGAAATTGTCCCCGTGTCTCCCTCCTGACCGCCGGAAGCCCCATAGAAGGGGGACTTCTCCGTAACAATTTCCACTTCTTCACCCTGCCGTGCTTCCGGGACCCTGACTTCACCCGCATTGCTGATAATCTCCTTGACAACCGAATAGCTGGTCCGCTCCCCATATCCGGTGAATTCGGTTCTCACTCCCTCATTATAGAGAATCTTATGGACCTCGGCGATCCCCTCCTCGCCCGACCCTTTCCAGTGCCCTCGCGCCAGTTCCCGCTGTTTTTCCATGCAGATCTCGAATCCCGCCTCGTCGATGGTAAAGCCTTCGCCGGCCACTATGTCAGCGGTCAGGTCGATGGGAAAGCCGTAGGTATCATAGAGCTTGAACAGGGTTGCGCCGGGTATAAACGTCAACCCCTTTTTCCGGAGAGAGATCACCTCCTCGTTGAGGATCCGCAGGCCGTTGTCGAGGGTCTCGCTGAACCGCTCCTCCTCTGCCAGCACCACCTTCTTGATGTACCCCTCCCGCTCGATGAGCTCGGGATATGCATCGGCCATCATTTCTTTGACGGCGTCCACGGCCCGATAGAGCATCGGTTCGCTAAAACCCAGCATCTTCCCGTGCCGGGCGGCCCGGCGCATGATGCGGCGCAGCACGTAGCCCCGCCCCTCATTGGAGGGGAGAACGCCATCACAGATGAGGAAGGTCGTGGCCCGGGCATGGTCGGCGATGACCCGCATGGAGACATCGTCCCTGGTGTCCGCGCCGTACTCTTTTTCCGCGAGCCGCGCCACATGTCGGATGATCCCCAGGAGGAGGTCGGTGTCGTAATTGGATTTTACCCCCTGAAGAACGGAGGCGATCCGCTCGAGCCCCATCCCGGTGTCCACGGAAGGCTTGGGAAGAGGGGAGAGCCGCCCCGCTGCATCCCGGTTGAACTGCATGAAGACGTTGTTCCATATCTCCATGTAACGGTCGCAGTCGCACCCCACCGTACAGTCGGGAAGGCCGCAACCCACCCCCGGGCCATGGTCCCAGAAGATCTCGGTGCAAGGCCCGCAGGGGCCGGTATCCCCCATGGACCAGAAGTTGTCCTTTTCGCCGAAACGGAATATCCGATCGAGCGGCACTCCCTCCTGCCGGTGCCATATCTCCGCCGCTTCGTCGTCGTCCTGGTAGACGGTTACGTAGAGCCTATCTTTATCCAGATCAAGCTCGCTGGTGAGAAATTCCCAGGCAAAGGCAATCGCCTCTTTCTTGAAATAGTCGCCGAAGGAGAAGTTGCCGAGCATCTCGAAAAAAGTATGGTGGCGGGCGGTGCGGCCGACCTGTTCCAGGTCGTTGTGTTTCCCCCCCGCCCGGACGCATTTCTGGGAACTGCATGCCCGGACGTAGTCGCGCTTTTCCAGTCCGAGGAAAACATCCTTGAACTGGTTCATCCCGGCATTGGCGAAGAGGAGAGTCGGGTCATTGTGGGGAATAATGCTTGAACTCGGGACGATGGCATGTCCATGGTCATGAAAATATTGGAGAAATTTTGCCCTGATTTCGTTACCTGTCATGAAAACACCTATTATATTAGGCTGAAGACCGAAGGCTGAAGGCTGAAGGATATAAAAAAAGCCTTTTGCCTTTGTCCTTCAGCCTTCAGTCTTCAGCCTTCAGTCTTCAGCCTTCAGTCTTCAGCCTTCAGTCTGTTTTTTTACTTTTCAGTCTTCAGCCTGACCCATGCGGAAGAGATGAAAAATAGCAGCGGGTGAAAAACCGCGCCGCTGCAAATACTGCATTACCCTTCTCTTTTCCCGATCAGAGGCGGATGCCGGGTCGAATCCGGCAAATTTTCTCAAGAACAGCCCTTTCAGGGTCTCAATTTCGTCATATTCCACAGCCAGGGATGCCAGCAGGTCGGTGACGATCTCGGCCGGGACGCCTCGTCGCGCCAAATCCAGGCGGAGTCGCGCCCCATAGCCCCTGCCGTTCCGTATGGCCGATTCGGCCCACTGCCTGGCAAACCTCCGATCGTCCAGGTAACCCGATTCCTGGAGACGGACAACAGTTTCTCCCACCAGCGCATCGGCAATCCCGCTGTCACGCAATTTGCGCGTCAGTTCCGCCACGCTTAAGTCGCGCCGGGTTAGAATCCGCAAGGCACGGACAAGGGCGCGTTTACCATCGTCCATGTCAGAACTTCTCAATGAACGATGTATCTACCTCCTCGCCTCCTCCCTCCTTCTCCTTGGTAAACTCATCCCAGGAGCTGTCGGATTCGGAAGAAATCCCGGAAACCTTGAGGGCGAAATCGTCCGGATTGGTCGACTGGCGCATTGCCTCTTCATAGGTGATGAGCTTTTTGGTATAGAGCTGCATCAGCGACTGGTCGAAGGTCTGCATCCCGTAGGCGACATACCCCTGGGCGATGGCCTCGGGGAGCTGTTTGGTCTTTTCCTCGTTGTCTATACAATCGCGGATGCGGGCGGTGCCGAGCATTACCTCAACGGCCGGTACTCTTCCCTTGCCATCCGCGCGGGAAACGAGCCGCTGGGAGATCGCCCCCCTGAGCACCCCGGAGAGCTGCGTCCGGACCTGCCGCTGTTGATACGGGGGGAAAACGGAGATGATCCGGTTGACGGTCTCGGCGGCATCCAGGGTATGGAGGGTGGACATGACCAGATGGCCCGTTTCAGCCGCGCTCATGGCCGTCTCGATCGTTTCCAGATCACGCATCTCTCCCACAAGGATGACATCCGGGTCCTGGCGCAGCGCACTCTTCAGGGCGTTGCCGAAAGAGACGGTATCGAACCCGACCTCACGCTGACTGATGATGCTCTTTTTGTCCCTGTGGAGATATTCAACCGGGTCTTCGATTGTGATAAGGTTACAGGTGCGATGCTCATTGATGTAATCGATCATAGCCGCGAGGGTTGTGGACTTGCCGCAGCCGGTTGTGCCGGTGACCAGGATCAGCCCGCGCTCCTCCATGCTCAGTTTTTCCAGGACCGGCGGCAAGTTGAGGGTGTTGAGCGTAGGGACCCCCATCGAGATGGAGCGCATTGCCATGGCAACCGTCCCCCGCTGGGAATAGACGTTGATGCGAAAGCGCCCCAAACCGGGCACGCCATAGGAAAGGTCGACTTCGTAGGTTTCCTCGAACTGTTTCCTTTGCCGCTCGTTCATGATCGCGTTGACCATGGCTCTGACGGCCTCCGGCGCCAGCCGCGGCGCATTGGGAATGGGGCGCAGTTTGCCGTCGATGCGTACTATCGGCAGCAGTCCCGCCCTGATATGGATGTCGGAACTCTTCGCTTTGACCGCTATGGTAAGAATCTCGTTCAGGTCCATTCCTTATCCCCCTGCTTCCCCTGCCGGCGGCCGGGAAAACCCCAGCTCCGCCAGCAGTTTTGTTTGAATTTCATCGGCCATTTCCGGATGATCTTTTAGATATAGCCTGGAATTCTCCCGTCCCTGGCCGATCCGCTCCTTCCCGTAGGAAAACCAGGCCCCGCTTTTTTCGACCAGTCCCTTGTCGACCGCCAGATCGAGCAGATCGCCCTCACGGGAAATTCCCTCACCATAAAGGATATCGAATTCGACCTCCTTGAAGGGAGGAGCTACCTTGTTTTTCACTACCTTGACCTTAGTTCGCGAACCTACAACATCATTCCCCTGTTTAAGCGAGGCGATTTTCCTGATATCCATACGGACCGAGGCGTAAAATTTCAGGGCATTCCCGCCGGTTGTGGTCTCCGGATTGCCGAACATGACCCCGATCTTCATCCTTATCTGGTTGATGAAGATTACGCAGCAGTTGGACTTGGAGATAACGGCAGTCAGTTTCCGCAACGCCTGGGACATGAGCCGCGCCTGGAGTCCCATATGCGAATCCCCCATATCCCCTTCAATCTCCGCCTTGGGGACCAGGGCCGCTACCGAATCTATCACCAGAACGTCGATGGCGCCGCTGCGGACGAGCATCTCCGTTATATCCAGAGCCTGCTCTCCCGTATCGGGCTGGGAAACCAGGAGGTCATCGGTTTTTACCCCGAGCTTTCTCGCATAGCCGATATCGAGTGCATGTTCAGCGTCGATAAAGGC
>JBGPID010000088.1:0-9754 GCA_041484725.1 Geobacteraceae bacterium
GATGATCGCCCTGGAAAGCGGCTGGCTCGTCACCGAATTCGGCCGCCAGCCATGGATTGCCCAAGGTCACATGCGCGTGGCGGAAGGGGTTACGACGCAGACCGGCATCGGACTCATGTTCTTCACCTTCCTCGTCGTCTACCTTGCGCTCACCGCCGGTCTGCTGAGACTGCTGGTCTGGCCGGCAGCGGCAGGAAAAAGAATTCAAACGAAACAGGAGGGCCGGCATGTGGACCCTTGAGAACCTGGCAGCTGGGGCTGTTCTTCTCGGGCTTGTCATGTATGCGGTTTTCGGCGGTGCGGACTTCGGCGGAGGCATCTGGACCGCCCTTGCCTCCGGCCCCCGGGCCCGGGAGCAGCGGGACGGCCTTTTCCATGCCATCGGACCGGTCTGGGAGACGAATCACGTCTGGCTCATCTTCGTGGTGGTAACCCTCTTCACCGCCTTTCCGAAGGGATTTGCAGCCCTCTGTACCGTCCTGCCGGTCCCCCTGGTGATCGCCCTGATCGGCATCAACTTCCGCGGGGCAGCCTTCGCCTTCCGCCACTTCGGCAGTCAGACGGGGGAGCACATCCCCTTCATGGCCGGCACATTCGCGATATCAAGCATGTTGACCCCCTTTGCTCTCGGGATGGCGATGACCGCAACCGCCACAGGAAAAATCGTCTTTGTAAATGGTCTGGTAAAGGCCGAGCCATGGTTCTGGATCGGCCCGTTCACCATGGTGGGGGGTCTGGTGGGGATGGCCATCTGCGCCTACCTGGCGCCGATCTACATGACGGTGCGCACCGAGGGGGAGTTGCGGAGAGATTACAGACTAAGGGGAATAGTCGCCGGCCTGGTGCTCGGAATCCTGACCACAGTGGCGATTCCCGTTGCCATGGTCGATGCCCCCCTCTTTGCCGGCCGACTCCTTGCCTCGCGGGCGATGTTTTTTGTTGTACCGGCCGTGATCTTCGGCATCACGACCGAGATCCTGCTTTTGCGATGCCGGTTTCTGTTGGCGCAGATTGCAGCCGCTGGGACCGTCACCCTGACGATTACCGGTTTTGCGGCAGCCATGTACCCGGACCTCCTTATCGGTCAGCTTTCCCTTGCCGCGGCGGCGGCGCCTCCCGCCACGCTTCGTGCATTTTTCTCGGTGCTAGCGATCGGCATAATCATTCTCGCGCCATCGCTTCTGCTCCTCTACTGGACGTTTCGCGGCGAACCGAATCCTGAACTCCCCGGATAGTGGCGAGACATTCTGCAAAAAGTGAGACCAATGCCGAACCGTCTTCATATCATTACCCACAGGTCCATCCTTGCTGTCGATATAGTTCGGTTCCTTCAGCCAGACGATTTTCCCGCAGATTTTTTCTCCACACCTGAATAATTCCAACCGCGAATCACCCCCATCGGTTTTCCACGAACCGAGAATGTCGCTCGGACCAGCGCTGAAGGCGGTTGTTGCCGTCAGCAGAACTGTCGCCAAAAGTGCCCAGATCTTCATAGATTTCCTTTGCCAACGTTTTTCTGCTCAATAACCCTTTCGGACCTGACAGGCTCTGACCCGGACAAGCCGGGACCAACATACTTCACCACAGACACAGGTTTAGAGAACGGCTTTAAACACACTGTAATCCAACTTAACAGGGATGCACATGATTTACTGTGGCGTGCTGCAGGATATCAGTTTTCCATTTTCAAAGAGAGAAATCGATCCGTATTGCGCACATGTTTTGCCGTCAATCTAGTATAGACTTGGAAAGATGTCACATTAGGCCTCTCCGGTGGCAACTCTGGTGGTCATGCCAGGCATAACTGCGCAACCGATGCACGGGCGCGTCCCCCGCTTATATCAGGGACAATACTTAGTTCCAGCGCTGTCAACCCGTCAAGATCGACAGCATACTCTTCTATTTCCAGGGTATTATGCGGAGAGCTAAAGTTATACTGCTGACGGACGATCTCCCGGTAAGATCGGCCGTTGTCCGAGGACCAGCGCAACACAAACTCATGCGTACGATCCTGCTCATCTTCTTTAAACACCAGACGAATATGCCTGACCTGTAACGGTTTGTCAAAAAGCAGGCGGACTGTCTGCTGACCGGATTCTGATGCCCGCCAACCAGGTCCCTCACCGGGTTTCAACGCCGACTCGATCGGGTGTAACGCGTCCTCGGACGTGACTTCTGCCTCAGCCAGGTTTTCCAGGTCCAGCCAGTCTTGCTCGGGGGGTATGACATCCATAGTGCCCTGAGTGATTATACGTTTACGCATTTGATTTCCTCCAATTCAACCTTCTGCCGATCATTGCGAAAATATCAGCACGCTGTAGGGACCTATGGAAAGCGCGGCGTGGAAGGGAAAGCCGTCACACTCACCCGGTTCGGCGTCGACGTCGGTACTCGGATGATCTCCAAAGTCGTCGTTATAGCCTTGCCAATCGCTGTTGAAACGAAGCTTCCAGTTCCCTGCGGCCGGGAAGCCGATGACATAGCCATCCTGCGGCTCGTTGAGGAAATTGGCGACGATCACGACGTCATCAGCCGGTCCCCCCTTGTCCCAGCGGTGGAAGGCGATGACATTGCTTTCTTCGTTCAAGTGAAAGACCTGGGTGAACTGCCCGCAGAGGCCGCGCGTGAAAGCGGCGTGGTTGAGTCGCAGCCGGATGAGGTCGCGGTATAGCCGAACGATGCCGTGAAACTCATCCTTTTGGTCCCAATCGACGGGGACCGTGTCGCGAAACCATCCACCTTCGAGGAATTCCTGACCCTGGAAAAGCATGGGGATACCCGGTGCAGTGAAGACCATCGCGGCGGCCAGCGTCGAACGTTTCCGTGCATACCAGCCCTTGGGGTCGTTCGGGCTGATCTCTTGCGGCACGCGCGCCTTGCCGTTCGCCACCTCGTCGTGCGATTCGCTGTAGATGACCCGGTCGAAGGCGTCGTCGCTGTAGCGGTAACAGAGCGCGTCGCGGACGGCGGCGAGCGAGCGTTGTTCGTCCTCTTGAGTTATTACCGCCTGGCGGATGGGGTGGACGAACATGGCGTCCCACTGCGAGCCGAACCCGGCGCCGCCGGAGCCGATATCCCTGGTGAGCCAATTGTAGTTCTGCAGGTCCTCGGCGATGGTGATCCGGCCGGGGTATTTCTGAGAGACCTGGCTGTTGATCCATTGGAGCAGGCTCCAGCCTTCGGGCAGGTCCTGGTCTCTGGTTCCGTCGACAGTGCGAATGAACTGGGTACAGTCGAAGCGGATGCCGTCAATGTGGTACTCCTCGAGCCACATGAAGACGTTATCGAGGAGGTATTGACGGACTTCGCCGCGTCCGTAATCGGGCCGGGTTTCCCCCCACGGCGTGATGGCCCGGTCGTCGTTGAAGAAGTAGATCCCGCCGCGATTGTTCTCGGACCAGCCGTCGAACTGCCAGAGATCGAGGTCGCCGGGGCCCAGGTGGTTATAGACGACGTCGAGGATCACCGCTATGCCCTGCTGGTGGGCGCGCTTGACGAACCGTTTAAATGCCAGAGGGCCTCCATAGGTGAGCTCAACGGAAAAGATATGGGCGGGGTTGTACCCCCATGACCGGTCTCCCGCAAACTCGCCCACCGGCATGATCTGGATCGCATTGACGCCGAGCTTCTTCAAATGCCCCAGACGGGCCGTCACCGAGGCGAACTCGCCGGGCTCGTTGTCGTCCTCGCCTTCGTTGAACGTGCCGACATGCAGTTCATAGATTACGAGCTCGTTCCACGGCGCGAGATGGAAGTCGTCCCCCCCCCAGTCGAAGTTCGTGTCGTGGACGATGGCGTTGCCGACCGAGTTGGTCACCTCGCGGGCATACGGGTCGATGCGTTTGAGCACGCCTGTCGCGGTGGTCAGCAGGAACTTGTACTGATCGCCAACATGAGCCTCAGCCACATCAGCGTACCAGTTGCCGTTCTCCTCGGCTTGCATGGGATGTCTGTCGCTGTCCCATCCGTTGAAAGATCCGATGACGGATACCCGCTCCGCGTGGGGCGCCCACACGCGGAATGCGACTCCCTCCGCGTGAGGGGTCGCACCCATGGACTTGATCTTTGTTTCGCTCATGATGATATCCTCCTCGTTTCATCACTTGAATTATCTGTCTTGATATGGTCAAAGCTCATAACGGGGGAAAATACTTTTCTCTGGAAGATTTCCTTTTAATAAACTTTATCAATTCCGCATTAAACTTGTCTCTCTCCTCATAAAACAGGGCATGCCCACTATTCTCAAAGCAAATTAACTTTGCACCTCTTATCCCGCCAGCGGCTTCTTCCCCATCCGCCATAGCTTCCGCACCATTAGGCATCGCTTCAGTCGGCGCTGTCATTGTTTCAGCAAGTTCAAATGGACAAATCTGGTCATGCAAACCATGGAAAAGTACGGTAGGGACATTTACGGATTTGATGTCTTCATGCAGATCTGAATCCCGGAGAGTTGCAAGACAAGCTGCTGTAGCATGAGGTGACGCTTCCATACCCATAGATTGGAACCAATCCAAAAGCTGAGTGCTGACAGCATTGCTGTTCATGAAAATATTATTACCGAAATCAGCATTAAGTTTGGCTCTATCTGAATAGCACAATTCAATAAGGCTTTCCACGGCTCCCGGTTCAATACCGAAAGGAAAACCGGATCTTTTAGTAAAGTATGGCGCTGCTGCACCACAGAGCACTAGATTGGCTATTCTGTCTCCTTTGTGACGTGCCATATAGCGAAGGGCAATAGCGCCCCCCATGGAAAAGCCTACAAGAGTGACATTACGCAGAGCCAGAGAGTGAAGAACAGATTGAAGGTCATCAGCAAAAACATCATAGGTATAATCTCCCCAGGGTTTTGAAGATTTACCGAAACCGCGCATGCTGATTCCTATACAGCGGTAACCATGATGAGGTAGCTTAGTAAACTGGTACTCAAACATTTCATGACCAAAGGGCCATCCAGGGATAAAGACGATTGTCTTGCCCTGACCCCAATCGCGAATGTGGAGAAAAATATTATCATCAATTTTGATATATTCGCTGCTGTTCACGTTTTTGTTCATGGACACTCCTTCTTCCATTCAATGATATTTATAGGCTATTCCAGTTTATCTCACGAGGCCTCACTGTCAATCAGGTATATTAACACCATAAGGTCACTCTACCTCAACCTCGGACTCGATCCGGCTCCCTGTTTCCCCTCCTTTCTCCGACGTTCTGTAAATGTCCCCGCTCTTCAGGGAGACCCGCGCTGAATCCATTTTCCTCTGCTTGACGAGAAACTCCCTGACCCCAGCAGCCCTGGCTTCGGCCAGGCTCCGCAGCTGCTGCTCGCCCGCGACGGTGTTCGCCAGAATCAGGTTCTTCATCTCCGCATCGGAGAGCGCCTTGATCAGCTCGAGGATGTTCCGCGGCTTGGGGAATATCTCATTGGCGTTGACCGCCTCCAGGTTTCTGGCGTACTCCTCGGGGGCGATCTGCATTGTATCGGGGGAATCACCCGGCTGGTTCTTTTTTCTCCTTCACCATAACGAGGAACTTTTCGGAGCGCATCAATTGAGAAGCGGTAATTTCCTGAAACTTGTCACATGCGAATTTGCGCGGTGCGGATGTGTTATTGCGAAAAACATGTTATAATTAAGATTTGTAATAGCCGCGGAAGGTCGACATCAAAGCCCATGACACCAAAACCCAGCCCGTTCCAGTAAAAAAGACCGCGAAGGAGAATTGCCATGGCAAAAGCATTTACATTCACTACAAAGCCAAGAGGCACAGGGAGATACGCATGAATCACACTGCTACAACTACCGGGTTACCCATCTCCGACCAGACAGGTGTGGAGCAGTCACTCATAAACTCGGAGCTTCGTTACCGCCGCCTCTTCGAATCAGCCCAGGACGGCATTCTGATTCTGGATGCGAAGACGGGATCGATCAGCGACGTCAACCCGTATCTGATCGATATGTTGGGCTACTCGAGGGAAGAGTTTGTGGAAAAGAAACTCTGGGAAGTCGGCGCGTTCAAGGATATCGAGGCCAGCAGGCATTCCTTCCTGGCGTTGCAGAAGGATAAGTTTATCCGCTACGATAACCTGCCGCTCATGACGAAAGGCGGTCGCCTGGTTCCAGTGGAATTCGTCAGTAACGTTTATCTGGTTGGTGATGAAAAGGTCATCCAGTGCAATATCCGTGACATCAGCGCCCGCAAGCGAGCCGAGGCGGCCCTGCTGGCGAAAGAGGAGGATCACGGGTTGATGATCAAAAATCTGCCTGTCGGTGTTATTGTCTATGCTCCCGATGCCCGGATTGTACTCTGTAACCCCGAAGCCTTGCAATTACTGGGGATGTCATCGGATCAGATGCTGGGCAAGGCCGACCGCGACCCGGACTGGCACTTAGTACGCGAGGACGGCAGCCGGATGCCCGTAGATGAGTTTCCCGTTAATCAGGTGATCGCCACGGGACATATATTGAAGAATTTCGTCATGGGGATTGCCCTGGGCCGTGACGGAGAATACAAATGGGGAGTGGTGAACGCCTATCCCGAGTTTGGAAGTGATGAGCGTTTGCGTCAGGTTGTGGTGATGTTTACGGATATCAGTGATATCAAGGGTGCGGAGGAAAGGATTCGGCGGCATCTTGAGCATCTGACCGCCCTGGTTGAAATTGACCGCGCAATTAATTTCAGTTTTGATCTGAATCTCAGCCTGACAACGCTCCTCACCCATGTCATTGTTCAGTTGGGGGTTGACGCAGCCGATGTACTGTTGTTCAAGCCTGAGTCCCGGATGCTGGAATATGTCGCCGGACGCGGTTTTCACGGCAAAACCATCGAACACGTGCGCCAGCCCTTGGGCGAGGGTTATGCCGGGCGGGCCGCACAGGAACGCAGCATCGTTCATATCCCTGATCTGGCAAAGGAGGATGACAGCTTTCTAGCCAAGATGCTTTTGGCTGGTGAGGAGTTCGTCAGTTACTACGGAGTGCCGTTGATAGCTAAAGGAGAGGTCATGGGGGTGCTGGAGGTCTTTCATCGTACCAGGCTCGTACACGATGAAGAATGGCTCGACTTCCTCAAGGCCCTGGCCGCCCAAGCCGCGATTGCCATCGACAATGTTACCCTGTTCGATAACCTGCAACGTACCAACACCGAACTTTCCCAGGCTTATGACGCAACCATCGAAGGTTGGTCGCGGGCACTGGAACTGCGTGACAACGAGACGGAAGGGCACACGCAGCGAACTGCTGATTTGACCGTCAAACTGGCGCGCTTATTCGGACTGAGCGATGCGGAGCTGGTGCAGGTCCGCTGGGGCTCGCTGCTGCATGACATCGGCAAAATGGCTGTTCCGGATGGGATTTTCCTCAAACACGACACGCTGACCGACGCAGAATGGGTCGAGATGAAAAAACACCCTGTTTTTGCCTACGAAATGCTCTCTCCCATTAGTTACCTGCGCTCGGCACTCGATATCCCCTACGCCCATCATGAAAAGTGGGACGGCACCGGCTACCCGCTTGGCTTGAAAGGGGAACAGATCCCTCTCGTGGCGCGAATCTTTGCGGTGGCTGACGTCTGGGATGCGCTGAGGTCCGACCGTCTCTACCGCAGCTCCTGGTCCGTGGAAAAGGTGCGCGAACATCTCCGATCACTGGCAGGAACGCACTTTGATCCGCACGTTGTAAAAGTGTGTCTTGATTCGGACTTTCTCGTGGATTGAGACAATGACAATTTAGTGCGAAGTTGAAACCCACGCCCTACGGGCGTGGTCAAGTTAGTTGGCTATGCCGGTCCCGGATGGGTATGGCCTATGGCCGGTCATAAGATTATTAACTGGGTTGCCGTAGCAACGCAGAGGTTATCTGGAAAGCAGTGAAACTTCATCGGTATTAAACAAGTCGGCATTATCTGACGCTTCTTGCATCTCATAAGATAGTGCATCGGCCCCCTGTGTGGGCGATTTCAAAGCCGCGCCCTTTGGGTGCGGATTCTTTAGGATTTCGTTATGACTAGTGGTACATTGGCTGTATTGACTCCGTAATTCCCGGCAGTTTCAGTTTCATTGTCCGGTTCCTCTCTTGGTCGTCACTTCAGGTCGCAGCTGGTCGCGCATCCACTATTCATTCCACCCTGGGCCATCTCGGGTTTGACCAGGTCAAGGGCGGTAAGCACATGCTTGACCGGTTCTTTCAGGTTGTCGCCATCCATTGCAGCCCACTGGGCCATTGGTCTGATGGCATCGATCTGCACAGAGGCTTGTTTGTAATCCCCTTCCACCGTCTGCATCGAGTTGATGGTTTTTGTGTGCCGATCCATGCCGGTAGTTGCGCAACCGGTCAGGCAGATGATTGCTCCGAGGAGCATTATAGTGGAAAATACGACTGATCGAAATCTGAGATTCATTGATGTTCTCACTTTTTGAGATGGTTTGTTACCCGGTCTGCGACCGCATAATGAGTTCTTCCGTTCCTGATCGAGTTGCACTTCATTCCGCAAGCTATTCATTGCGTTACTCCTTTTCACAATAACTACGCAAATTTCGTAGAAAGCACGACACTGCTCATGTTCAACTGAGAAGGTACATCGCAACTAACGTGCCAGAGAAGAGCTGCGCATACTGAGAGTGCAACGCATTGATGTCACAAGGGAAAATGGAAAGAGAGAGTGCCGGTTGAAGGGGAATCCGCCAGCATAATCCGTCATATCCAACATAACTGCCATATATGACGGACCACGTTGTGGTAAACATCTGTAAGTCATACATGTCTTTCATTTATTGACGACGGACGCCGCATTTAAGGCGGTAGAACAGGTCTTGAAGGGATTAGAACAAAGAAGCACGTTGCCAGTCCTGGTAGTGGGCTTCTTGCGTGCGGCTTGGCCTGATCATTGGTGCTCTTTCGCAGGGATCATCCGGAAGGTGTTGTGTCATTCCTATCAGACTCTATTCACTGATCGGCACCCGTTACATCCCGCCAGACAGTGATGAGGATCGCGAAGAGAACAGGTCCCAGGAAAAGGCCAAGAATCCCCAGCGCAAACACTCCGCCGATTGCTCCGAGCACGATCGCCGGGACAGGGATATTGCTCTTTGCGCCAATGGCAAGCGGACGTATCGCGTTATCGGCAAGGCCCACGAAAAAAATACAGTAAAGCACCAGGAGTGCTGCCTTGAGATAGGCGCCGTTAATGGCGATAAGGGCTGCAATGGGTACCCAGATAATGCCCGTTCCGACAACCGGCACGAGCGCCGCCAGTGCCGTCAGCGCACCGCATAGAACCGGGGCGGGGGCTCCGGCGACAAAATACCCGAGACCGGCGGTTACGCCCTGCACAAGACAGGTGAAGATTGTTCCAACCGTCACAGCTGTAGTTGTGGCGCGAATCTCGGAAAAATAGTGGCGCGCTTTGTCCGGATTGGTGGCGAACCGGACGATAGCGGTGGACACAATCCCTTCGCCGTCACGGTAGATGAAAAAGAGTATGAAAAGCGCCACTGCCAGGGTGAAGAGGAGTTCCCCAAGATTTTTTGCGGTATTGGTCGCCGCAGCAAGGAGATATCCCGAAGCGCCGGCAGCCAGCTTTGCGCCGAAGCCGGAAAGATCGATGCCGAACCGCTCTCCCTGAGCGACAATCCCGCTTACGAACGGAAAATGGCTGAGAGTGCCTGCCCCGGTCGTCGTAAATGACAGGACGAGCCGCTCACCTTCCTTGTACCAGTCGGCTGCGTTTTGCGCGACCATGACGATCAGGGCTGCAA
>JBGPID010000089.1:0-9741 GCA_041484725.1 Geobacteraceae bacterium
AGTTCCTTGCCGTGATGATCGGCCGGATGGGCCTTGCCGGAAAAAATGATCTGCACCGGCCGTGCCGGATCGTTGAGAATTTTCGTCAGCCGTTCAAGATCGCGAAACAGCAGGGTGCCCCGCTTGTACGTAGCAAACCGGCGGGCAAAACCGATTGTCAGTATATCCGGGTCGAGGACCTCGTCGGCCACGGCGATCTCCTTGGCGGTTACCCCCACCTGCCTGAGTTGCTCCTTGAGCCGCCTGCGGGCAAAGTCCACGAGTTGTTCCCGGCCCCTTTTGTGGGTCCGCCAGAGTTCCGTATCGGGGATGCGCCCTATTCGCCGCCACAGTCCCGCATCGGTGGAATCTTCCAGCCAGCGGGTCCCCAGATAGCGGATGAGAAGTCCTGCCATCTCCCTGGATAGCCAGCTTTTGATATGCACGCCGTTAGTGATTGAGGTTAGTGGCTGATGTTCTTCCGGGAGTTCCGGCCAGATGTTCTTCCACATTTTCCGGGAGACCTCCCCGTGCAACAGGCTCACGCCGTTGGAGTGACTGGCCAGCTTGAGGGCCAGAACCGCCATGCAGAACGTTTCGTGGGGGTTTTTCGGGTTCTGCCGGCCGAGCCCCAGGAATTCCTCGCGGGAAAGACCCAGGGAGCGGTAATAGCGCCCCAGGTATTTTTCCAGAAGATCCGAAGGGAAATGGTCGATGCCTGCCTCCACCGGAGTGTGGGTGGTGAATACCGTGCCGGCCCGCACCGCTTCCAATGCCTCGTTGAACCTCAGTTTCCTTTCTTCCATGAGGAGCCTGATACGTTCCAGACCCAGGAAGGCGGCATGTCCCTCGTTCATATGACAGATGTTCGGCTCTAATCCCAGAATACGCAGGGCGCAAATACCGCCAATACCTAGCAGAATCTCCTGCCTGATGCGCATGTCCTGATCACCGCCGTATAAACGGGTGGTTATTTCCCGGTCTTCCGGCGCGTTTTCTTCCAGGTTGGTGTCGAGGAGGTAGAGGGGGATGCGTCCCACCCGCACCCGCCAGATATGGACCTTGACCAGACGGCCGGTGAGGTCGAGGTCGAATGCGAGTGGTGCGCCTGCGGCATCGCGCTCCAGACGGAGCGGCAGGTTGTAGAAGTCGTTTTCCGGGTAGAATTCCTGCTGCCACCCCTCGATATTCAGGTACTGTCGGAAATACCCCTGCCGATAAAGGAGGCCGATTCCTGTCAGAGGTATGCCCAGGTCGCTGGCGGATTTAAGGTGATCGCCTGAGAGAACCCCGAGTCCTCCCGAATAGATCGGTAGTGATTCGTGCAGGCCGAATTCCATGGAGAAATAGGCGACCCTCATGGCACCTCTTTCGTTGTGGTTCTTTTCAAACCAGGGTTTGCCCGAAAGGTACTCCTTGAGTTTTTCGTCAACCTCTGCCAGATGCGACATGAATCCCTCATCGGCCTTGAGCCCGTCGAGGGTTGCCTGCTGGAGAATGCCCAGAATTTCCACCGGGTTGTGCCGGGTCTCTCTCCACAACTCCAGATCCAGCCTCTTGAACAGCTCAATGGCTTTTGGCTCCCAGCACCACCAGAGATTGTAGGCGATTCTTTGCAGCGCAGCCAGTTCCTCCGGCAGAGAAGGAACAACGGTAAACCGGTGAAGTAATTTGGTGAAATCCATGGAGGCTCCTAAAGATCTTTCAGCGTACAGCGTACAGCGGACAGTAAAATCGTTCTATAAAACCATGCTAACTGTGCGCTGTTCCCTTCACCCTGTCCGCTGGCAAACTGGTTCACGGCTTTTCGATGCCGAATTTTTCCAGCCGGTATTGCAGCGTTTTGTAGCTCATCCCGAGCAGAGGGGCGGCCTTGGCTATGACCCAGCCGGTCCGATCCATCGCCTTGAGGATAATGTCCCGTTCCAGGCCTTCGATGGAGATCCCTTCCGGAGGTAAATCGAAGGGGAGCTGGCCGCTATTGGTAATTTCTTCATGGACCTCGACTGGAAGGTCTTCCGGCTGGATATAGTCGCTTTCGGCCATGAGGACCCCGCGTTCGATGAGCGACTCCAGCTGGCGCACATTGCCGGGCCAACTGTAGTTCATGAGGATTTTCAAGGCCGGCTTTGATATCCCTTTCAACTGGATATCGGTCGCCGCGCTGTATTTTTTGACAAAGAAATCGGCCAGGGTGGCAATATCGCTTCCTCTTTCCCTGAGCGGCGGCAGATTGAGCCTTATGACATTGAGCCGGTAATAAAGGTCATCCCTGAAGTTCCCTTTTCTGATTTCCGCTTCCAGGTCCCGGTTTGTCGCGGAGATTATGCGGACATCGATCGGTATGTTGACCTTGCCTCCGACCCGGCGGATCTCCTTTTCCTGGATTGCCCTGAGGAGCTTGGCCTGCATGGCTGTGCTCATTTCGCCGATTTCGTCAAGGAAAACGGTGCCTTTGTCGGCCGCCTCGAACAGGCCTATTTCCCTGTTTCCCGCGCCGGTGAAAGAGCCCTTTTCGTGACCGAACAGCTCGGATTCCATGAGGGTCTCCGGGATGGCGGCACAGTTGATGGCAAAGAACGGCTTCTCTTTCCTGGGGCTTCTTTCATGGATGGCCCGGGCAACGAGTTCCTTGCCTGTCCCGGACTCGCCGTAGATGAGCACCGTTGAAGCGGTCGGCGCAATCTTGTTGATGATCCGAAATACCTCCTTGATTTTCGGATGTTCGCCGATAATGGCGGGTATGCCCTGACTCTCCTCCAGTTTTTTGTGGAGCACCCTGTTTTCCCGAAGCAGCATGATCCGTTCGAATGCCCGTTGCAGGGTCAAGAGCAGGTCTTCCCGGTCCAGGGGCTTTTCCAGGTAGTCGAACGCCCCCTTTTTCATCGCCTCAACGGCGGAATCGATCGTGCCATGGGCGGTCATGATGACTATGCACTGTTGCGGGTTCAGGCCAAGCACATTTTCGAGAAGCTCCAAACCGGACATACCCTGCATCTTCAGATCGGTCAGGATCAGGTCGAATTCTTCCAGACTTAACCTCTCCAGGGCTTCCCGCCCCCCCGGCACGTCCACGATCCGGTATCCTTCCTTAAGAAGAATAGTGGTGAGTATCTCTCTCTGCCCCTTTTCGTCGTCAACTATTAAAATACTGCCGGACATAAGTCTCCTTCGGAGACAGGAAGAGGTAAAGGTAAAGGTAAAGAAATTATTTTTTGCTTTTTCTCTACCTCTACCTCTACCTCTACCTGATTTATTGTGCTCTACCTTTACCCTTTACCTATACCTCTCCTCTTGTCGGCAGGGTTACCGTAAACGTGGTCCCTTTTCCGTGCACGCTTTCCACCGCGATAGCACCGCCGTGCTCCTTGATTATCCGCTCCGTTATGGCGAGCCCCAGGCCGATTCCGGCTTCTTTGGTCGTAAAGTAGGGTTGGAAGATCTTGCCGACGTCATCGGGGAGAATGCCTTGCCCCTTGTCCGAGAAGGTCAGGCGGAAGAGTCCCGCTTCCCGGTCGAAGCTTGCGCCGAGGGTGATCTCCCCTCCCTCCGGCATGGCCTGGGCGCCATTGGTGATGAAATTGACCAGGCAGTTACGCATCAACTCCTGGTCGGCCTCCATAAGGGGGAGGTCCGAAGCGAGATTCGTCACCACCTCGATGTGCTGTTCGGCCAGCTTCCCCTGCAAGAGCGGCAATGCCTTGATGATCAGCTCCGGATAGGAGAACTTCGATATGCGCACCTTCAGGGGCCTGCCATAGTTCATGAAGTTGAGGACCATGTAGTTGGCCCGGCGGACTTCTTCCTTTATCTTGCCGGTGAGGGTTTCCAACTCATCGCGCCGGTCTGCGCATAAGGGGAGAATTTCGCTTTTCAGATGGTCAACGGCAAGACTGATGTAATTAAGAGGGTTCCTGATCTCGTGGGCTATGCCCGAGGCGAGTTGCCCCACCTTTGAGAGATGTTCGGCTTCGTTGAGCCTCTTTTCCAGTGATTCCCTCTCCCTGAGCTGTACCACCATTTCGTTGAAGCTTTCTGCAAGTTCGCCAATCTCGTCCGTGCTTTCCACCGGGAACGTCACCGAGAGGTCGCCGGCCGATACCTTCTTGACACCCTGTGCCAGCCGGTTTATCGGGTCGGTGTATCTTCTGGCCAGGAATATGGTAAGAAAAATACCGAACATGAAGATCAGGCAGGTGACAATCAGCCGTTTGGTGAAGTTGGCGTGCTGGAGGTCGCGGATATTGTCGAGGAGGAGATTGATCTGCACGTAGCCGAGCTGCTCGTCCCCGACGATGACAGGCACCACCAGGTCATAGGGGCGATCCGACATGGAGGGGACACCCTTGCCGGTGCGCACGGCCCTGAGGCCCTTCCCCATCTTCTTTATCTCGCGCCGGTGGCCGATCTTGGCCGGGTCGGACGAGTTGATGATCTCCCCTTCATTGCTGATGATGTTGATTTCGTTGATCCCCTTTTTCCGGGCTCCTTTGAGATACTCCTTGAGGCGTGACGACTCCACATCGGTCTCGGAAGTCAGGTCTTCAACGCTGATCTGGAGGGCCTTCGAGATTTCGGTGGAACTCTCCTCGATTTCATTGACCAGATCGTTCTGCGCATACTGGTTCATGATGAACAGGGTCAGCATGGCAATGACGAGCAGGGAAAGCATTATCATTACCAGCTTGGCGTTTAGTTTCAAGGGACATACCTTTCACCGGGGAAATATTCAGTTCTGCGAAATTATACACCAGTGCGTCAGGGGAAACAAGTGAGTATGTCCGCACCCCTGGAATTCGCGCTGTTGCACGCCCGGCAGCAGGACAAAAGCAGGGTTATGCCGGTAATATTGCTTCAATTATCCCTGATGTTTTGCTATTATCTGCCGACCCCGGGCCTGATCGGCCGATTATTGAAAAACCGCCCTTCAACGGTTTCCTGATTGCCGGCCAGGGAAAGCGGCGGGAATGTTGAAAGCAAATTTGTCAGGGGAGCAGGAGGAAGAAGTGAAAGAGCGCTACCGTATCTTTGCCGTTGGTGACATCAACGCCTTTTTCGGCCTGATGCTCGACAACATGTCCGGGCTCGTGATCATGGCGACCATCCTGATGGGGGCATTCCAGATGCCCCGGGAGATCGTCCTCTTCAGAATGATCCCGGGGAGCGCCGTCGGGGTGCTGTTCGGCGATCTTCTCTATACCTGGATGGCGGTCAGGCTCGCGCAGCGGACCGGAAGCCGACAAGTCACCGCCATGCCGCTCGGCCTCGATACCCCTTCCACATTCGCCATGACCTTCGGCGTCATAGGCCCCACCTACCTGGCGTGCAGGGACGCGATCTTCACCTGGCAGGTGGGGATGGCGACCATCGTCCTCATGGGGCTATTCAAGATCGCCGCCTCGTTCTGCGGACCGGCCCTGCGCAGGGCCGTGCCCCGCGCCGCTCTGCTTGGCAGCATCGCCGCCGTGGCGCTCCTGCTTATCGCCTATCTCCCCTTTCTCAAGCTCTTTGCCTCACCGGTGGTGGGCTTCCTCTCGCTGGGCATCGTCCTGGCCTCTCTGATCGCCCGCATCAGGCTCCCCTTCCGTCTGCCGGGAGCTTTCGCCGGGGTCCTTTGCGGCACGGTCGCCTACTATATTCTCGGCGGGGTGGGGCTTCTTCCTGCCGGCCACCACTTCTTCCCGCACCTGCCGGAACTCCGCCTTGCCCTGCCGCTCCCGACCTTTACCTTCTTCCCCGGTCTGGGCAAGGCGCTCACTTATCTTCCTCTCGCCATCCCTTTCGCCCTGGCCACGGTGGTAGGCGGGGTGGACGTCAGCGAAAGCGCGGCAGCGGCAGGAGACGATTACTCCACCCGCGACATCCTCCTCGTGGAAGGTTTCGCAACGCTCCTCGCAGGGATGTGCGGCGGCGTGATCCAATCCACCCCTTACATCGGTCATCCGGCCTACAAGGAGATGGGAGGCCGGGCCGGCTATACCCTGGCGACGGCGCTCTTCATCGGCCTCGGCGGTATCCTCGGCTATCTCTCCTTTTTTGTCGATCTTATCCCCGAGGCTGCGGTGGCGCCGATCCTCATCTTCATCGGCATCGAGATCACCGCCCAGGCGTTCGAGGCGACCCCCCGGCGGCACTACAAGGCGATCGCCCTGGCTTTTCTTCCCACCATCGCTTACCTCATGCAGATCGAGCATGGCCTCCTGCTCGCCAACCTGGGGAAGACGGCGGCCGATCTGACCGGTGCAAATGCTGCAAGTTACAAGGCGACCCTTGTTCTCGGCAACGGCTTCATCGTCACGTCGCTCCTCTGGGGCGCTGCCTGCGCCTCCCTACTTGATCATAAACTCAGGCAGGCAGCCGCATTTCTTTTCATCTGCGCAACCGCCACCCTCTGCGGAGTGATTCACTCCCCGCTCGAATCCGGGGCGATGTTCCTCCCCTGGACGCCACCCGAGCCTCTCGTCTGGCACCTGGCGGCAGGCTACGGGGTGATGGGGCTCGTCTTCCTCGGGATGACCCACAGTAATTCCGCAAGACCCCGGGAGATCGATGAACAATCAGCGATGGGAAAAGATTAAAGTTATTCTTAAAATTCACGATAATAATAGTAATACATGTCAATACGGTTTTCGCTGTCTCTGCCGTTTACAGGAGGCACAAGAAGGGATCAGGCGCCTTATCAACAACAACTAGATACTATAACGTCCGTGCCGCCCAGTTGGGTGGTCCGAGGTCCGGTTCTCAGGGCTGTCCGAGCTGACCAACCTTTCAAGAAAAGAGGGCCAAACGGGATGGCCAAACTGAAGAACCTGTTATTAACGCCTTGACAGCCTAGGGCATTTCTATTTATTATAACCAATTTATCTTTCTGTTCCCCACGTTTCACCATGGCAAAGGCAAATAATAATGCGTACAAATTATCCGAAAAAATATTTACGAGATGCTTTTCTTTTCTCCGCATTGCTCATGTCACCTCCATTGGTCTGTTCTGCGGAAACCATGGACAGGCCGGAAAATGACCTGAAAAAGCTCAGTATCGAGCAGTTGATGGAGGTCGAGGTCGACACGGTCTACGCGGCTTCCAAATATGAACAGAAGGTAACCGAGGCCCCGTCTTCAGTGAGTATAGTCACGGCGGATGATATCAAAAAATACGGTCACCGCACCCTGGCCGACATACTGAGAAGCGTCAGGGGGTTTTACGTAACTTATGACAGGAACTACAGCTATGTCGGAGTCAGGGGGGTCGGCCGTTCGGGTGATTACAATAACCGAATCCTCCTCCTCGTGGACGGTCACCGCATCAACGACAACCTGTATGATCAAGCTCCTCTGGGGACGGAATTACCGGTTGATGTGGACCTGATCGAGCGGGTCGAGGTCATCAGGGGCCCCGGATCCTCCCTGTATGGGAGTAATGCGTTTTTCGCCATAATCAATGTGATCACCAGGCGGGGCGAGGATATTGACGGAGTGGAGATGTCGGGGGACGCAGGGAGCTTCGACACTTTCCAGGGGAGAGTGACCTACGGGAAGAGCTTCAATAACGGCATTGAAGCCCTGTTCTCCGGCAGTTATTACGACAGCAACGGCGACCGGCTCTTTTTCAAGGAATTCGATACCTCTGCCAACAACAACGGCATAACGGACCACACGGATTACGACAGATTCTATAATACTTTGGCCAAGCTCTCCTATAGGGACTTTACCCTGGAAGGGGTCTATTCTTCCAGGACCAAAGGGATACCTACCGCCTCCTTCGGCGCGGATTTCAACGACCGGCGCAACAGGACCACCGATAGTCATTGGCTGGCTGACCTGAAATACGCGCGCAGCCTCGGGGAAAGTGCGGATGTAACAGGACGGCTCTTCTACGATTCTTACGACTACGATGGCGATTATGTTTATAACGGGATCGTGAACAGGGACCTGGGCCGGGGGCGCTGGTGGGGCGGGGAATTGCAGACCGCCGTAAAACTCTTCGACAGGCACAGGCTCATCGCCGGTTCGGAATTTCGGGACAACATCCGCCAGGACCAGCAAAATTTCGATGAATCGCCTTTTCCCTCTAAACTTTCCGACCGAAGGGACTCCCGGATATGGGCCCTATACCTCCAGGACGAGTACACTATCTTCAACAATCTGATCCTCAACGCCGGGGTCAGGTACGATCATTACAGCACCTTCGGCAGCACCGTTAATCCCCGGCTTGCCCTGATCTACACCCCGTTGGCCGGGACCGTCTTCAAATTCCTCTACGGCAGCGCCTTCCGCGCCCCCAATGTTTTCGAACTCTACTACAATTTACCTTCACAAAATGTTAAGGGGAATCCGAATCTCGGCCCGGAGAAAATCCGGACCTACGAGCTGATCTACGAGCAATACATCGGCAACCATATCCGGGGGACAATATCCGGTTTCTATAACAACATCGACAACCTGATCGTCCAGGTGACCGACCAGGCTGACGGCTTCTTCGTCTTCAAGAACCTCAGCAGGGCCCAGGCGGATGGCGTGGAAACGGAACTGGAGGCGAAATTTGACAACGGCCTGACTGGCCGGGCCAGCTATACCTTTCAGGACGCATGGGACAGCGATACCGGCCAGACCCTGGTAAATTCCCCCCGGCATCTGGCCAAATTGAACGTTACCATACCTCTCCTGCATGAGAAGATTTTTCTGGGAATCGAGGAGCAGTTCACCGACAGGAGGAAGACCTTGGTTGACGGCAACTTCGCCAAATCTTTCTTTGTTACCAACTTGACCCTGTACAGCCGGGACCTGCTGAAAAATCTCGAACTGTCCGCCTCTCTCTACAACCTGTTCGATTGCCGCTACGGTGACCCGGGCGGAGCGGAACACATTCAGGACCCGGCGCACCCACTGGATATCATTCATCAGGACGGCAGGACCTTCAGGGTCAAGCTTACATATAAATTTTGACAGCGGCCGCCAGCGGCCAGCAACTGGCAAGTTTTTTCAGATCGGGCATTGAATGAACAAATTTCTTCTCAACATCATATCCGCCTTATGCCTGATTGCCTGCAGCGCGGTGAATCTCCCTGCCCAGGAACAAAAAGCGGGGGAATATCAAGTTAAGGCCTTGTTCCTCTACAACTTCATAAACTTTGTTGACTGGCCGGCCGATTCTTCCATTCACTCAAGCCCCACAATTAACGTATGTGTTATCGGCGATGACCCGTTCGACAACGCCCTCGATAACATCCGGGACAATACCGTCAAGGACAAAAAGCTGGCAATAAGATTTTATCGTCCTTACGATGAACCCAAAGGGTGCCATCTTCTGTTCATTCCCGCTACGGAAAAAAGGCATGTCGCAAAAATTCTCAAGTCGGTGAGGGAATCAAATGTCCTGACTGTCGGCGATACGGAAGAATCGGCCCGGCAAGGGGCGATTATCGGTTTTTATATTGAGCAGAACAAGGTGCGCTTTGCCATTAATATCGAAGCCGCACGACGGGCCGGGCTAAGAATAAGCGCCAAGCTGCTGAAGCTGGCGAAAATCATCAAGGCTACGGAAGATTAAAGGGGCCGATGGAGAATAACTGACACGGTTTTTCATAACTCCAGCAGGAAAATTGACATGGGGATGTTGGGGAAAGGAGTACGGCGATGTTCGCCTTTAGCGATATTTCAATCAAGCGGAAATTGACTTTTATTATTATGGTGACGAGCACTATAACGCTGGTTCTCGCCGGTGCGGCTTACTTCACCTACGATGTGCTGACGCTCCGTGACGCC
>JBGPID010000090.1:0-9661 GCA_041484725.1 Geobacteraceae bacterium
GATGCCGAAACAACCTCTGCTGCTGATGATTCTCGATGGCTGGGGGCTCAATCCCCACCCTGAAAATAACGCCATCGCCCAGGCCGCAACACCGAACATGACCCGGCTCTGCGCCGAATACCCATGTGTGGGTATCGGCACCTCGGGAATGGCGGTGGGCCTGCCCTCCGGACAGATGGGGAATTCCGAGGTGGGACACCTGAACATCGGCGCCGGCCGCGTCGTCTACCAGGAGCTGACCAGAATCAGCAAGGCAATCACCGACGGTGACTTCTTCACCAATCCGGTCCTGCTCGACTGCATCGCCAGGACTAGGGCCGCCGGCGGTCGCCTGCACCTAGCCGGGCTCCTTTCCGACGGCGGGGTCCACTCCCACGAAACCCATCTCTATGCCCTGCTGGAGCTGGCCAAGCAACAGGGCCTGACAGAGGTCTTTATCCATTGCCTGCTGGATGGGCGAGATACCCCCCCCAAAAGCGGCGCGGAGTATCTTGACAAGTTGGAGACAAAGATAGCGGAAATCGGCTGCGGCCGGATAGCCACCGTCATCGGCCGCTACTACGCCATGGACCGGGACAACCGCTGGGAGAGGGTGGAGAAGGCCTATGGGGCGATGGTTTACGGGGAAGGTGCGAGTCTTGCCTCGGCTGCGGAGATCATCGAAGGGAGCTATTCGGCCGGGGTGGACGACGAATTTGTTGTCCCCTCGGTAATCATGGCGGACGGCGCGCCGGTGGGCCAAGTGCGGGACGGAGACGGCTTCATCTTTTTCAATTTCCGCTCCGACCGCGCCCGGGAGATCACCCGGGCACTGACCGACCCGGAATTCAAGGGATTCCAGCGGCGCATCCTGCCGAAACTGGCCTCATATGTCTGCATGACCTCCTATGACGAAACCTTCGGCCTTCCCGTGGCGTTCGCCACTGAAGAGCTGAAAAACATCCTCGGGGAGACGCTCAGCAAGGCCGGGCTCACGCAGCTGCGCATCGCCGAAACCGAAAAGTACGCCCATGTCACCTTTTTCTTCAACGGCGGCAACGAGGTCCCCTTTCCCGGCGAGGAGCGCTGCCTGATCCCCTCTCCCAAGGAAGTCCCCACCTATGACAAAAAGCCGGAGATGAGCGCCTTTCTCGTTACAGAAGAACTGCTCAGGCGGCTAGATAGCGACAGGTATGACGTGATCGTCCTCAATTTCGCCAACGCCGACATGGTGGGGCATACCGGCATACTCGCGGCGGCGATCAAGGCGATCGAGGCCGTGGACGACTGCATCGGCAAACTGGTGGAGAAGGTGCTGGCAAAAGGGGGACGGACGATCATCACCGCCGACCACGGCAATGCCGAGGTCATGGCGGATGAGCACGGCGGCCCGCACACCGCCCATACCACCGACCGGGTGCCGCTGATCCTGGTGGATGACGCGCGGAAAGGGGTCAGGCTCCGTCCCGGAATCCTTGCCGACATCGCCCCGACAATGCTGGAGATCCTCGGGCTCCCCCAGCCGGTGGAGATGACCGGGAGGAGCTTGATTGAGAAATGAATTCACAAAAACGTATTGAATTTTTTAAGTTAACATAGAAAGATAAATAATTCCGCTGAGTAACCCCGGTACAAACGAACTCCCGGGGTTTTTTGTTTTCAAATTTGATTAGAATCTGATAAAAGATGGTTGATCTTTTTGTTTGATGTAAATGCAACGCTGAATATTTGTAAATAGACAGGAGTGAATATGGCCGTTGCATACAAAACGATACCTGACGGAAAAATTTGCGATTTCATCGACGAGAAAATTCGTAATGATACACCCGAGGAATATGTACGGCAAAACATTGAAAGAAGATTGATTCTGGAGCTCGGTTACACCCGTGAACAGATTGCCGTTGAATACCCCGTAAAAATAGGCAGCGGCAAGCATCGAGTCGATCTCGCCGTTTTCCCCGATAAAGCTGAACATCTCCAGGAAAATATTGAAATCATAATCGAATGCAAGCGGGATTCGGTCGAACCCTCCAGCAAGCGTGACGGCGTAGAACAGCTCCAGTCCTACATGTCCGCCTGCCCCAACGCCCAATGGGGAATGTGGACCAACGGCCGCTTCAAGGCCGTCTACCGTCGGGCAGTCGTTGAAGGAAAGGTCGCATGGGAAGAACCGAACGATATTCCTTCCAAAGGGGGAGATGCCGAGGAAGTGGACCGCCCTTCCCGCAAGACCTTGAATTTCGCTACTGCCGACAATATGCTGTTCTCCTTCAAAATTTGCCATAACCATATCTATGTGACCGACGGGCTGCAGAAACAGCCCGCATTTTTTGAACTTCTCAAGGTCATTTTCTGTAAGATCCACGACGAGCGGAATATCCCCCATCCACTGGAGTTTTACACCACCGCCAAAGAAAAAGTCAGCAACGACGGCCGTCTAACGGTCGCCCGGCGAATCGGGAAAATATTCGATGCGGTCAAGGCCCGCTATCCGTCGATCTTCGACAAGAATGACCAAATCAAATTACAGCCCCGTTCTCTTGCCTATATCGTCGGAGAATTGCAGCGTTATAGTTTTCTCGACACCAACATCGATGTGAAGGGAAAAGCCTACGAAGAACTGGTGGGAGCTAATCTTCGTGGCGACAGAGGGGAATTTTTCACTCCGCGCAATGTTCAGCGAATGGCAATCCGAATGCTTGACCTTAAAGAAAATGAGCGGATGCTGGATCAAGCGTGCGGAACGGGGGGCTTCCTTGTCATCGCCATGAACGAAATCATCAAGAAGCTCCGGGTGGCGTTCAGGGCCAGCGGTCTCAGCTCCGAAGCCTACCGAACAGCCCTGAACGAGCGGATACAGGAGCTGGCACGCAAGAATTTCTTCGGCATGGATATCAACCCCGACTTGGTCAAGGCCACAAAGATGAACATGGTCATGAACAACGACGGCTCTGGCAATATCTTCAGGCAGGATACTCTTCTCCATCCCCACCAGTGGGAAAGCTCATTCAAGGCGGAGTTAGCCTTATCTCTCGGCATTGATCCCGCAACATTGCGCGGTCCTGACGACCTCGGTCATTTTGACGTAATTGCCACTAATCCGCCGTTCGGGTCCAAACTGCCCATTAAGGACCGGGAAACCTTGGGTCAATATAAATTGGGTCACGTCTGGCGCAAGACGGAGCGCGGATGGGAGCCGTCCGGTCAGATTCAGACTTCACAGCCACCTGAAATACTCTTCATCGAGCGATGCTGGCAGTTCCTGAAGCCGGGGGGACGTATGGCCATTGTCCTGCCGGATGCCATTCTCGGCGCACCGGGTCTTGCCTATGTGCGCGCTTGGATAGTGACCCATTGCAAGTTGATCGCCTCCATTGACCTTCATCCCGACACCTTTCAGCCGCGTAATGGTACGCAGACTTCCGTTCTGGTCCTGCAGAAAAAGGACGATGACGAGATGCGCCGGGAGGCGCTTCAGGGACAACTGAACGATTACGACATCTTCATGGCACAATTGACCGCAATAGGTCATGATAAGCGCGGGAACACCCTCTACATGCGGAATGATGACGGCGAAGAAATTCTTGCCGAAGCGGAAATGGAAGAGACTGAACTTTACGAAACTACCTCCACTGGGCAGGTGACCATGCGCCTGTTGCCGCGCCAGAAGCAGGTTGACGATGATACGCCGTTGGTGGCCGAAGAATTTCTGACATGGAAACGTGAAGCGGTATTGGGATGGTAAAAAAGGCGAGGCCGACACAACCAAATGAAGCACTGCCCCGACTGGGTGGACTCTCCAGCACTGTCCGGCTCGGTGAGGTCGTCGATGCGGGATTACGCCTGGAGGCCTCCTCCTTTAACATCGAGGCCCGGAGGGCTGTAGCGGAACTCAAAGCTTCAGGGTTGGCGCTCATTCCTCTGTACGGGCCGGAAGGGCTCTGCCGTGAGGCCCACAACGCCTTCCGCTTCAAGCGGATTTATGTCCGTCCCGAATTCGGTATCCCCTTCCTCTCCAGTTCCGACATTATCAGCATGCGGCCGGAAATTGAAAAATACTTGAGCAAGCAGATAACAAAGAAGATCGATGGACTTCTTGTAAACCCTTGGGAAATCTTGATCACCCGTTCAGGAACCATTGGAAATGTGGCTATCGTTTCAAAGACGATTGCTGGCAAGGCAGTTTCTGAAGATGTAATCCGCCTCATATCTGATGATCCCGACACCGCGGGATATGTAACCGCTTTCCTACGCTCTCGTTATGGCCGTTTGCAAATGGTTCAAGCCACATACGGTTCGGTGGTGCAGCATATAGAACCGGAGCACCTGACACGTGTACTGATTCCGGACCTACCTCCCATCCAAAGAATCGAAATCGGCCGAGCTGTGCGACGGGCATGCGATCTTCGCGATGAGGCAAACCATTTATTGGATGAAGCCGACCGGCTGTTGCATGAGCGCCTTCATTTACCCCCTCTCGCTTCTCTTAGCACTCGCCGCGCCGGCCCGGTAAGCGCCACAGTCAGGGCTTCCCAGCTTGCTTACCGCTTCGAGGCGAGTTTTCATGACCCGGCTGCCATGGCCGCTGAAAGGCTTATTCAGTCGCTCGGCCTGGAAGTAGTGACTTTGGTGGACAAGCATGTTACCGAAGAAATTAGGCCTATTACCAAGTTCCGGAAAAGGGTCTATGTCCCGAGAGGGGGGATACCACTTCTAAGTAGTAAGCAGTTATTCCAAATCGATCCGATTGATGTAAAAAAACTTGCCAAAGGGGCTCATACAAAGGATTTAAAAGAAATTGCCCTTAAAGAAAACATGATTGTCGTGACTCGTTCAGGAACAATCGGTAAGGTGGGAATCATCCCGCGCTACATGAATGGATGGGCTGGAAGTGAACATGCCACGCGAGTAATTGCAACTGATAAAATGAACCCAGGCTATCTCTTTGCATGGCTCGCATCCGACTATGGCGTGGCCTTAATCAAACGCCATTCCTACGGCTCGGTAATCCTGGAGATCGACAAGGATATGCTCGGCAGCGTGCCGGTGCCGTTACCCGAAAACCCAATCATAAACGAGATTGGTGATCTGGCGCTCAAGGCCAATGGTCTAAGGGACGAGGCATGGCGCATGGAGCGAAGGGCAATAGATCAATTCGAGGAGTTGATTAACGCTGCAAACCACCCACCCACAATCAGAAACACGAATGGAACTTTTCATTCCCAGAATATGTCCGACTTGCCGATTGCCGCGGAAGAACCGGAAGAATATAAGGAGTAAAAAATCCGCGCCCACAGGACGCGGCTTTTAAATCGCCCCCCATAGGGGGGCAAAGCACCTTCGTATAAATTGCGAGGCTTATCCTTTATTGCTGATTGCCGAAAACCTTGATTCAACGACTTGATTCAAGAATCACTGCGAACGGCCCTCGGCCATACCCATCCGGGACCGGCATAGCCAGTCCACATGACCACACCCGTAGGGTGTGGGTTTTAAATTCACACTAAATAGTTAACCTTTTACGTTAATAAAATTTGACTTTTCTTCAAAAACATGGATATAATATTTCAGAACTCAAAGTTTGAGAAAGAGTGTACCGAGGCGAAGCTCATGGTCAAGAGACACGGACCAATACGGGCAAAGCTTCTGCAAAAGCGGCTCACCGAACTCCGCGCCGCCACTGTTCTGGAAGATGTATTCAAACTTCCCCAGGCCCGCTGTCACGAACTTCGCGAAAATCGCAAAGGTGAACTTGCCGTGGACCTCGATCACCCATATCGCCTCATTTTTGAACCTGCCGATAATCCGAGACCAAAGAAACCCGATGGCGGGCTCGACCGGACCAAAGTAACTTCCATTAGAATTTTAGGAATAGAGGATTACCATGAGTAACACAACCTCAAATCAGTTTGTACCCGATTATGCCGTATCGCCCGGTGAAACACTCCTCGATACAATCGAAGCTCTCGGCATGTCTCAGGCGGAACTCGCGGAGCGGACAGGCAGACCGAAAAAAACCGTAAACGAAATCATCAAGGGAAAAGCGCCCATAACCCCTGAAACCGCCCTGCAGTTGGAACGGGTACTGGGCGTTCCGGCACGGTTCTGGAACAACTTGGAGAATAACTACCGCGAAACCGTTGCCCGAATCGCGGAACAGGAGCGCCTGCAGGAACACGTTGCCTGGCTCAAACAAATTCCGGTTAATGCACTCGTTAAGCAAGGGTGGATAAGGTCTTTCAAGGACAAAGTCCAGCAGGTACAAGAAGTATTGAATTTCTTCGGCGTTGCTTCGCCGGAGCGGTGGCAGGAAATGCATCTTAGCTTGGATGTGGCCTATCGGACATCGACCGCCTTCGCCGACGAGCCGGGTGCTGTTTCAGCGTGGTTGCGGAAAGGCGAAATAATAGCCAGAGGTATTGACTGTAGACCTTATGACGCGGGAAATTTCAAAGCAGCTCTTACGGAAATCCGGAAGCTGACTATCGAATCTCCGGTAGTTTTTCAGCCGGAAGTTAAGCGGTTATGTGCTGAGGCGGGCATTGCCGTAGTTTTTCTTCCAGAATTACCGAAAATGCACGCCAGCGGCGCAACCAGATGGCTGACTTCCACAAAAGCCGTTATTCAGCTTAGCTTGCGATACAAGAGCGATGACCAGTTGTGGTTCAGCTTTTTCCACGAAGCCGGACACATTCTATTACATGGGAAAAAAGAGGTTTTTATCGAGGATGATGGCAAAGGCGACAAGGAAGATGAAGCAAACGCATTTGCATCTGAAATACTACTTCCAGCAAAAACACTTCGCAGATTTATTCAATCATCCAGGTTGACCAAGGAAGCCATCAAGAGTTTTGCCCAAGAGAGCGTTATAGCGCCCGGCATAATTGTCGGCAGGCTGCAACATGATGGTTATCTACCACATAGTCATTGCAATGTATTGAAGAAACGGTTTAAGTGGGCGGAATAGGTCACTAAGCGAGAACCTATGGGGTCGGCGAGAATCTATGGGGTCGGTACTTGATGATTTGAATATGGTTGAAATGCTCTAAGCATGCCTCCATGTGACCCATTCTTACCCTTTCCGCCGGAATCCCATCAAGTTTCACCAACTCCAAAGCACAGAAATTATCCTCCTTGACACTCCGCCCAAAGTGTTGTATAAATTGTACAACACTAACAACAAAGGAGGAGTACAGAAAGGGGGAAATTATATGACTGCCCTGGAGGAGTTTGGGCGATTTTTCAAGGAGATGAGGGCGCACACCGGTTTGACGCTTCGGAATTTCTGCCAGCAGAACAATCTCGACGCTGGAAACATCAGCAAACTGGAAAGGGGGTTGATCGCCCCGCCAAAATCACGAGAAAAGCTCGATGAATATGCTAATTACCTGAAGATTGAGAAAGGAAGTGACGATTGGTTTAGATTTTACGACCTGGCATCTGCCTGCTCGGGGATGATCCCGCCCGACATTCTGGACGACGCAAGACTTGCGGCAAAACTGCCTTTGCTCTTCCGCACGTTGAGAGGTCAAGACGTCCCTGATGAGAAGCTGCCGGAATTAGCTGAACTCATCAGGAGGAGTTGAAATGCCGGTTCCGTTCTTGACGAATGACCAGCTCCATGAAGCTGCCATGACTTTTTTGCGGAAGTATCACCCGCTGGACTCGCTACCCATCCCGATTGAAGAAATTATTGAGTTTCAATTGGGGCTGGACATAATCCCTACGCCGGGCTTGTCGAAGGGGTTCGAGATCGACGGCTTTCTTTCAAGAGACTTCTCAAGCATATACGTCGATGATTTCATCCAGAGCAACAGGCCCACGCGCTATCGCTTCACGTTGGCGCACGAGATAGGACACCTGGTTCTGCACAGGGAGCTTCTGGACGAGATTGCAACGTTCGACGATGTGGATTCATGGCGGGAATTCGTCAGGAACCTGGGACCTGATAAGGGAAAATACGAATACTAAGGATATACTTTTGCGGGATACGTTCTTGTCCCTAAACATCACTTGGCGGCAGGAGTGAGAGAATGCCTCCCCGATATTGGGGCGGAGATAGCGGCGGCAAAAAGCGCCAGGATTCCTCGTGCAGCATATCTGGATTATGCGGTTAATATGCTTTCGGACAAACTGGCCGGACAATTTGATGTTTCACCGGAAGTCATCCAGAAAAGAATTAAGAATGACAAACTCGACTCAAATATTCCATGAAAGCAAAAGCCGCCATTGGGAAGAATGGCGGCTTTGGGAGACATGATACGCAAAGTCACGGCCCCTTGCCACGTTGGCAATTGTCAGAATTAAGATACAAGAACAAGCCAGGCTAGCAAGGTTCAATCTCCTTCCGTAACAAGTGATTATTACCCACTATTTCCCGCCGGTTTTCAAGGGCTGCCCTCCTAGCCTCTCACAGCGCCACCACCCGGTTCCGTCCCTGTTCCTTGGCCATATACATCGCCCGGTCGGCCCGCATCATCATCTCAACAACCCCCGTATCGTCCGCTTCGAGGGTCGTTACACCGGCACTCACTGTCACCCCGATCTTCTGCTCCCCCTGTTCGATTTCGAGTTCGCTGATCAGCCTCCTGATCCTCTCCGCGAGGTTGATTGCTTCTTCCATTGGTACGCCCGGAGAAATAATCAGGAACTCCTCCCCGCCGATCCGGCCGACGATATCATAGGTGCGTATGGTGTCCCTGATGCTGGCGGCCGCACTTTTCAGCACCACGTCGCCGCAGATGTGGCCATACGTGTCGTTGATCCGCTTGAAGTGATCGAGGTCTATGATCATGATACAGAGATCCTCCCGCAGGCGGATCGCCCGCTGCTGTTCCTCGTCGAGTCGCCTAAGGATGTTGCGACGGTTCATCAGACCGGTCAATTCGTCGGTGGTCGCCTGCAGCACCAGATGACTCTGGACCTCATCCAGCTTGACGACCAGCCGCCAGGAAAAGAAATAGGTGCCCGTCAGCACAATGACGATGGTCATGACCGCTCCGAAGATGATCAGAATCCTGGAGATCCGGTTTTCGGCGAGCACGTTGCTCACCGGAAGTGAAATGCTGATTGCGCCTATGACGTCCCCGATGGCGTAACCTTGACTTCTGTGGCAAAGCAGGCACGACTGATCCACATACAACGGCCTGATGTAACGGTAAGCAGGTGGCGACCGTCTCTCCTCCAGGCCGGCAAACTCCCTTTCCCCCGCAATAAAGCCGCGAATGACCCTTAGTTCCAGATTGTCAGGGGAATTGGCCGGATCGAGTGGGGCAAGGCTGATCATGCGGAATTTCGCACCTTTTTCCCGCTCACTCATACGTGAAATCTCGGCGGTCATGATAGCGTGGTTGCGCAGGGTAAAGACACGACCCGCCACGTCACGCACATCGGGATCGATCCCCATCCTGCGCAGATAGTGGTTGGTTTCGACCCCGTCCTGCTTCAAGACATAGACCCCTCCGTAGCCGGAGTTCCATTCCTTGGCATGAATGATCAGGTCGAAGTAGGCCGTTGCCTGTTCATGCAGTCTCTCAAGCATCAACCGGTCCGTGCGGAGGTAAAGAAAAAGGGCGTACCCGCCAACCAGCAGCGACAGAAAGGTGCAGAGCATTATCAGGAAGGGGCGTATCTGAATATAAGAGCTGAAATGTTTGGACAGCATGGGGAGCCCCGTTTAAGA
>JBGPID010000091.1:0-9609 GCA_041484725.1 Geobacteraceae bacterium
CCGTTACCTGTTCCCGAATGCGTCTCACGAGCCCCGCGCGAACCATCCGGGCGTGACAACTCGACCATGAGCGGACCCTGTCGCAGCACCTGGCCGTAAGCGCCTTCCGGATCCCGGCTGACCTGAGCCATACAGGAGATGAACGCATCCCTGGCAAGAGGGGTCCGGATGGTCAGAAAATCCAGAAGAGCATATATCGGCGCCTGTTGCCAGTCCCAGCCGAACTGACGGGCTACCCGGTGAAGCTCCTGCCTCGACAGCATTCTGTCCCGGTCCAGATCCAGCGCATCAAATAGCTCGTCGTCGGTCATTTCCACTCCGCTTTGACCATTTTTAGCCCAGCCATGTTACAAATTTGACATGAGTTAACTTTATTAACATCGTACGTAACAACTGATACATCATGGAGTTACACCAGATCAACCATTAATAGAGAGCTGAATCGTCTCCACAAAGATAACACACTGATTTGCCAATATGTCCACTAATGTATTGGTAATAAAGAAAAAACGTCTTTGGCATGTTTAGTGTATGCTTTTAAAGTCATGAACCAGCATCTTTTCTATCCGGCACTTCCGGACGCTTAAGGAGGTGACATCCCATGTTGACCCTGGAAGTCTACGGCAAGTTTATAACATGGAACGAGGAATTTGCTGTTTTGATGATGGAGCATTACCAGAAAAATGGGGTCCCTTTCATAGTTCATAGGAATTGCGTCCATACCGGCCAGGATTCCACGAAGGAAAACGGTTTCATAACCAAATTAGCCGGAAGTGCCGAGGCCCAAGAATATTTCTGCTGCTGCCATCTAACATGAGCTGATAATTATGCCCGTTATCCCTTCCCCATTTCCCGTCGTTCCGCCTCCCGTTGCGGCGGGCTGAATCGAAAAACGCCCCGAACGTCTCCTGCAGTTTTTCCGGCAACATGATCTACCCCCTTATAAGCGGATGGCATTCACAAATAAATTCAGGAGCAGCATTCTCCGCCGACACCCCGGATGCGCCGCTCCCGCAGCCATTCATTGATGAGACCGGAGGCGCAGCCGACCCCGGCATCGACCCGGATTGCCGCTGTCGGGCAGTTCTTCGCGCAGGCGCCGCACTCCATGCAGGCGTCGAACTCCGAAATGCGCGCCCGCTTTTCCTCAAGCGCGAACACCTGGTGCGGACAGACCTCCACGCACCTGCCGCAACCGGTGCATGCGCCCTGATCCAACTCCAGGGTCGCGACGTTTTTAAGATAGTGAAATCCCCTCATGCATTGACCTCCATTATAGGAACCTTCCCGCCACCAGCAGAATGATGCTCACGAAAAGCGCTCCTCCCATGACGGGAATACTGATCCGCATCTCCTTCTTCACTCCCGAGCGGGAGGTAAAGTTCGTGCAGCCGGTGAAGTTGAGGGTGTAAAATGCGCTGACCGCGGGTAGCGCCAGGAAAGCGGCAAGGGTGACCGGCAGACTCCAGCCGGCGCCGCCTGCCAGCAGATAAAAAATGACACTCCATGCGACCCCGGCCAATGCCCCTTTAAGGGCAAAACTCCGTCCCGGAATCCAGGGGAGGAGGATCGGGGCAATCGCCATTCCGGTCAGAACCGCGCCCAGATAGGCAAATAGAGCCGCAAAGCCGGCTGACGAGCCTCCCATTAACGTTGCCGCCAGATATATTGTCCCGCCAAAAAGGACGAGCGATGTGCGGGCATGAACGATCTCCACCGGCACGAGCACCAGCCGTTCATAAAGGGAAAAGGTCAATTCCCGCATGGCCGGCGTAGTCACCATGCCGTTATCCAGATACTCCGGCAGGTCGGCCGCACGTATTGTTCCGTAGTTGACGGAAAAGCCCGTACGCCTGATCACTTCGTGGGTGGCAACCCCCGTTGCCCCCAGGATGGGGAGGATAAGTCGGCGGTGCGATACCACCCCGGCCAGGCCAGTCTCGTCGATCCGCCTTACCAGCTCATCGGTGCCGAACGTCCCCTTCCCGGCCGCGCACCAGACATTGATCCCGAATGTCTCAAGGACCAGCACCCAGACGTTTCTTCCGGCAAGGACCCGGCGCACGATGTCGTAGCTCATTTTGTAGTTGGCGGTAACCACCACCGGATCTTTCGGAGTCGGGACGCCTATTGCATAGAGGCCGGCTGGGACCAGATAGCCCATCCGGCCGATTCCCCAACGCGCCTTGCAAGCGCCGAGATGGTCGGCCAGGGTAAGCCGCGGGTCAACTCTCGGGACCTTGCCTCCTCCGATACAATTCCACTCCAGGAAACCGGGGACCGTTTCATCCATTTCTCCGCCGCCTGCGGACGTTTTGGGGCCACAGCAGGGGGGCTTGTCAAGGCCGTTGGAATCCGAAGGAAAATTTGATGTTGAAGTAACCTTTGTTTTATCCCGGTCCGCTTTTTTTATATCGCCCATTCCACTTTTTCCTTCTCAAACCATGTTGATTCAAAATGCAACAGCAGGCATTTCTCAATCAATCGTTTGGATCCACTCTTCGATTTGTACCTTTATTGCGTCACGAATTTCCCTCGTACCCTGCAATTTCTCCTCGTCCGTTCCCACCAGCGCCGAAGGATCGGGAAAACTCCAGTGCAACCTCTTCGCAACGCCGGAGAATATCGGGCATCTTTCCGCATTTGCACCGTCACAGACAGTAATGACATAACCAAAGATTGCGCCTTTTTTTACAAAATCAAATACATCCTTGGTCTTGTTGTTAGATATGTCAAGGCCCACCTCTCCCATGACCTTCGCGGCATACGGATTGAGCACGCCCTGCTCTAAACCTGCGCTTTGAGCTTCAAATCGATCTCCACCCAGAGAATTCAGGTATGCTTCGGCTATTTGACTACGGGCGCTGTTATGGACACATACAAACAATACCTTGATTTTACTCATAAAAACTCCTTTTTATTGGATTACGATCGTCGGATTGATGCTCACTTCGGATTTGAGCGACTGACAGATCGTCGAGTACTTGAGGGCCATATCGAGGGCGCGCCGTACAACCTCTTCTGGTTTTCCCTTAACCACAACCCTGGGAGAGAGGGTCACTTTTTTAAACCATGAAGTTCGGTCCATGAACTCCTCAACCTCCCCGGACGCCTCGCATTCGAATGAGACCAGTTCTATCTTGAAGCGCTCCATTGCCCAGATGACCATCATGTGGTAACAGGTGTTGGCCGCCGCCATGAAGGCGTCCTCCGGGGTAAGCACTTCCGGCATGCCGAAAAGATCCGGCGGGGCCGAAAATTCCATATCGACACCGTTCTGGCACCATGTAAAGCCCAGATGGTTGCCACGCCATTCCACCCTGTTTTTGTAAACAGCCATTTCTCCTCCTCACTCCGTTGCCAGGATTTCATCGATGGCTGCGGCAATCTCTTCGGCCACTGCCTGAGCGGCGGCCTTTTCCTCCGGACCCAGATTTCTCAGCTTTATCGTTGGAGTGATCCCCTTCTCCTTCAGTATTTCCGTGACAATGAGAGTTTTGGTCGGCTTTCCCGAGAGTCTTTCCGTTCCAAGGGCAGCGCACCTCTTCTCGCAGCCGTCTACGGTTATGGTGGGGAACAGGTCGGCGAACATCCGCTCCTCCTCCCCCCCGGCGATGAAGAGCGGCAGGCATATGGTGACGCTCTGACGGGGTCGCAACTCCTCAAGGACCTTGCGGCAGGCGACCCTGGAAATGGTTCCTCCGGGAATGGCCTCGCCACTGCATGAGATGATCCCTACCTTCCTGGGCTTGTCAGTCATTTTTCGCCTCCTCCGCCAAGAGTTCATCCACCACCCCGGCTAATTCGTCGGCCGCCAGAGCGGCGAGCTGTTTCCCCGCCTCGTTCAATTCCGCTATCCCCTCCGGTTTCAAGTGGTTGTGTTTCTTGAAGAAATCGATGGACTGGTAGGCCCTGACGGACTTTGCCCCGTTTGCTTCCAGGCTCTTTTTTGCGCAGTCCAGGACGCAACCGTCGATGGCGATCACCGGATTCTCCGCTATCAGTTTCCGCGCATCGGGATCTTTGATCACCAGGAGAGCGAGGCAGGTCAATACTGTCGTGTCCGGCCTGACCCGCTCAGTCAGTTCGTAACCGATCTCCCTGGCCACCGAGCCCAGGGATTTCCCAATGCCGCTGCATGCAAAGACAGCTACTTTCTTAGATTGTTCGCTCATAAGTACACCCGGCCTCTCTATGATTAATCCTGCATTTCTTCAGTCTTCTACCTTCAGCCTTCAGCCTGCCTTTCTAGCTTTCCCTTCATCATCTCCATATATGCTTCCGCCTGGAGGAACCCGTCTTTTGCCCCCACGGGATCGGCAAGCTCGATTCTGCAGATCCACCCGGCTCCGTATGGGTCGCTGTTGATGAGCTCAGGATGGGCCTCCAGTTGCTGATTAACCTCAATTACTTTTCCGATGACCGGGGATATGAGGTTGAGGGTGACCTTGATAGTCTCCATCTCGCCCAACTCTTCGCCCTTTTTCACAAACTTGCCCACTGCTACCGGCTCCACAAAGGCGACGTCCCCATTGGACTTCTGCAGGTAATCGGTCACTCCGACAGTTGCAACAGTGCCCTGGATATCCAACCAGTAATCATCGTCGGTATAGAGGTACCCGACCTTTACCGTAAATTTGAACTTGTCGAATGTCGTCTCAAGAAACTCCGCCATGTTTTCCTCCTGTTGCCCTAAGCTCAGACATGGGTTGTCTTTCCGAATGAAGCCTTAGATCTACTTTTTCCAGACGATCTTACTGGCAGTTTTCTGGGCTTCGCATTTACTGCAGTAAAAGCTCAGGCCGCAACAGGCATAAACGTTGGAGATTTTTTCGCCGCAGTCAGGGCAGTAGGGCTCCATTTCCATTTCGTCGAATTCTGTAAAGGCATCACACGTTTTGCATAGGAATTTTATTCCTTCCGGGGTAGATTTCTTTTTCATCACGGAACCGCATGCTCTGCAAACCCTTTGTTTCATGACACTCTCCTTTTGTTCAAGGATTGAACCCTGCTATTTCTCTTTTTCCCGCCGTTCCGCTTCCCGCAGTTGCGCATTCACCTTGCCGGCGGCGACCGCCATGACCACCCCCTGCACCGCGCCTATCTCTTCGCCACTTATCCCTTCCTTTTCCGCCTGGCCCAGGTAATACTCCATGCAAGGGTTACATCCCAATGCCATGGCTGCGCCAAGATGGAGCAGAAGGGTGGTCTTCGGTTCCAGTATGGTGTTGTGGCGAGCAGAGTCGTAAAAAGCCCCGAACGTCTCCTGTTGTGTTTTCGGCAGCATTTCATACCTCCTTAAATATTAGATGAATCGGAACAGCCATCTTCTTTCCGGTTGTTTGAAAATACCATTTATCGTCGCGACCGGCGGATCAACAGTAGCCGGGGCCGCTGCAACAAGAGGAAGTTTTCTTCTTTTCAGGCAATGTCACATCGAGCCCGGTCTGTTTAAGGATTGTCAGGAGCTGTTCATTGCCCGGGTAGCGCCCTTTGCTGATGACCATACCGTCCACAAACACGAGCGGCAGGCACTTCGGCCCTTCGGTTTTCAGCAGTTCGGCCACGGCGGTGTTGGCGACAAAAGCCTGCGGATCGGCGGAAAGGCCGTAGCGCTCAACCTTCACATCCGGTGCCTGCTTCTGGATCTGGCGCAGTGATTCCTGGATTCTGACCAGTTCGGGATCTACGCTCGGTCCGCAGACTCCGGTCGAACAGCACATGGCAGGATCGTAGATTTCAATCTTCATGGTGTATCTCCTTGTAAGGGTTGGTGTGAACATCAAACAACTCGATGGTGATAAAATCATGAGAGTGTCGTCGTTGGCTCGGCCTGCCACGGTACCAGAAAGGTGCGGAAACCCTGATGAACAACCTCTTCGATATAGCGAAATTCCTGCAAACGACGTTGCGCCAGGACAGGATTGCTGACGGTCAGCGGTAAAAGGCTCTGGTTGATGATCCAGCCGGCGGGTTCAATGCCGGCCCGACGCAGGTCGGCCTGGAGTGCCAGCGCTTCATGGACCGGGGTCGCCTCGGGCAGGGTCACCAGAAAAATCCTGGTGAACTCCGGGTCGCGCAACCTGGGCAGGAGCTGACGTACCGCTTCGGGAATCTCGGACATGGAGCGTGACACCTCCCGGTGATACGATTCGGCCGCATCCAGAAGCAGGAGCGTATGCCCGGTCGGAGCAGTATCGATGACGACGAAGCCATCGGCCCCTTCGGCAACGATCCGCGCGAAAGCGCGGAAGACGGCGATCTCTTCGGTGCAGGGGGAGCGGAGATCCTCTTCCATGAGCGCACGCCCCTCGTCATCCAGGCTCGAACCTGCGGTGCTAAGCACCTCCGCGGCGTAAGCTGCCGTTTCGACAGCCGGATCGACACGACTCACCCGCAGCCCCGGTGGTACATCACCAATGGTCAGGGCAACATGGGCCGCCGGATCGGTGGTGGTCAAATGCACCTTCTTTCCCTGCCGGGCCAGGGTATTTGCAATGGTCACCGCCAGCGTGGTCTTCCCAACCCCCCCTTTACCCATGGTCATGATGACCCCGCCGGACCTGGTCGCTAATTCGTCGAGAAGGGCAGTCAGCGGTGGGGGGAGAGGGTGAGCCGGGTCGGATGCCGGGGAGGAGACGGCAACTGCGGAATCGGCATAGAATAAAGAACGCAGTGCCGGGATGCCGATCAGCTCGGCGCCTCGCAACGGCACTTCCGTACGAGAGAGAAGCGTTAGAGCATGCGGCATGCCGGCCAGCGCTGACAGATTTCTATCCAGCAGGGTACCTGCAATCGGATCGGTCGGATCGGTCATGGTAAAGACACCGTTCACTACCAACTGTTGATTGGCGACCCCCAACTCCCGCAGTTCCGCCGAGGCGCGGGCTGCTTCGGTAAGAGGCGCTTCCTCCGGGCGACTGACCACAATCACCAGGGTTTGTCCCGCGTCGGCCAATGCCCGGCGGGTGTTTTCGTACAGCAGGTGCTGAGTCTTCAAGCCTGCCAGTGGCCCGAGACAGGAGGTGCCCCCCACATTGGTGTCTATGAAGTCGCTCCAGGCGGCCGGCAGGGAAAGGAGGCGCAGGGTGTGGCCGGTGGGGGCAGTGTCGAAGATGATATGATCGAAGCGCTCCACGGCGTTTGGATTCCCCAACAGGGTGGCAAACTCGTTGAAGGCGGCAATCTCCACAGTACAGGCGCCGGAGAGCTGCTCCTCCATGCTCCGTACGGCGGCATTCGGCAGGATGCCGCGATAGGGACCGACCATTTGTTCCCTATAAGCGGCAGCAGCCTGTACCGGATCGACATTCAAAGCAAAGAGACCGGGGACGCCCGGAACCTGGACAGGTTCAGCGGAAAGGGCTTGCCCCAGCACCTCGTCCAGGTTGGAAGCGGGATCGGTGCTGACCAGTAGCACTCGTTTGCCGCTGTCGGCCAGAGCGATGGCGGTTGCCGCCGAGATGGTTGTTTTACCCACACCACCTTTACCGGTGAAAAAAAGATTCTTTGGCGTATTGTGAATAAAGTTTTGTGAAATATGAAGCTCCATTGAATGACCCTTGATGAATTTGCAATATCAAAGTTCTTGCGTCGTCCCGAAGCTGCTTCCAGGCAAATACTACCTGGAGAGCATTTCCATCAACTGTCGGGTCTCACGGCAATTTCCAGCTGTGCTGTTTATCAACGCGGCCGGGGAATCAGTAAAATCGGTACGGGGCTTAGCCTGACCATGTTGTGGCTGACGCTCCCCAGGAAGAGTTCGGTAACGAAGCCACGCCCCTGACTGCCCATAACCACAAGGGATGGGTCTGTGTCACGCACCGCGTTGAGTAATTCAACTGACGGGTTGCCGTAGCTTAAACGAGATTCTACAGTGGTTGCCCCTTTCTTGCGGAGTCTGGCCTCAAGGTTATTCAACCTTTCGCGGTCAAGGGCGTTGAACTCGTCGAGTCTATTCCTGAGATGGGGGTCAATTCTCACATTGTCCTGCACATGCATCAGTGTTACCCGTTTGAGCCCCTGCTCCGCCAACTCCTCCAGGTAGGCAAAGGCATGATCGGCATTCTCGGAAAAGTCGGTGGGAAAGAGTGCATGACCGGTAAGGTCGCAAGGTTTGCTGCGTACGCGCTTTCCTCCGTGTGCATCCGATACTTCCACCCGCACCACCAGGGTCGGAAGGGTCAGGTGATGGATTATGGATGCCGTAATCCCGCCCACGAGCATTTCGCCTGCAACGGTGTCGTAACGGCATTCCACAACTACCAGGTCACAGCCATGCTCCTCGGCAAGCCGATAGGCTTCCCGGTATGAAATGCCGGAGACGGTTTTAGCTTCGGCGGCGAAACCTGCTTCCTGGAGCTGCTGACGCAATCCCTCAACATACTGTTGCAACTCCCCTTCGGCAATGCTCACGCTGGCGGCGACAGCTTCGCTGTAGGTGAGAAACTGGGTAACCAGGCATTCCTTTATGCCGAGGTTCAACAGTCCGCTGATACACGTTGCCAATTCCGGAGAGTTGCTGCGTGATTCCATACAAATGAGCGCTTTATTAAACATTGGAACCTCCTTGATAGGCCGGTTGCGGAAACCAGTGGCGGGTCCTGTTGCAAATGGAGCAGACCGAGAGCATGACCGGCACCTCAACCAGGACACCTACCACGCAGGCAAGTGCGGCGCCGGACTCGGGACCAAAGATGGTAATGGCGACGGCAACTGCCAGCTCGAAGAAGTTGCTGGCGCCGATCAGTGCGCCAGGCGCGGCAACGTTGTAGGGGAGCTTCAGCCACTTCATCAGCCCATAGGCCAGAGACGAGTTGAAGTAGACCTGGATAGTGATCGGTACCGCGATCAGGAGCACATGGAAGAGCCGGCCGGTAATGTTGTCGGCCTGGAAGGCGAAGATCAGCACCAGGGTCGCCAGGAGGGCGCTGATGGCGACAGGATGGAGCCTGGGGAGGAAAACGTTGTTGAACCAATCGATCCCGTGCGACTTGATCAGCAGATTGCGGGTTATTACCCCGGCTGAAAGGGGAATGACGATGAAAACCACGACCGAAGTGAAAAGCACGCTGAATGGAACTATCAGGCTCGATGCCCCGGCCACCAGGAACTTGACGATGGGGGCGAACAGAACCAGCATCAGAAGGTCGTTCACCGACACCTGGACAAGCGTGTAGCCGGGATCGCCGTCGGTCAGGTAGCTCCAGACGAAGACCATGGCGGTGCAGGGAGCAGCGGCGAGGATGATGCTGCCGGCTATGTACTGGTCAGCCTCGCCTGGTGAGATGAAGGAGCTAAATACCAGTCGGAAAAAGAGCCAGGCAAAGAACGCCATGCTGAACGGCTTAACGATCCAGTTGACGAAGAGGGTGACGAAAAGCCCCTTGGGATTTTTGCCCACATTGACTACCGAGCCAAAATCGACCTTGAGCATCATCGGGTAGACCATCAGCCAGATAAGCACGGCGATGGGGATGTTTATCTGGGAGCCGGCACCGAACTCAAGCTTGCGCAAGCCGGCAACTGCATCGGGGAGGAGCTTGCCCAACCCTACTCCAATTGCCATGCAGAGCGCCACCCAGACGGTCAGGTACTTGTCGAAAAAGC
>JBGPID010000092.1:0-9505 GCA_041484725.1 Geobacteraceae bacterium
CCGCGTTCTCCGCGTCTCCGCGCGAAACCGCTTTTTGTTTGATATAAATTTTTGTTTGTTTACCTCTGTGCTCCTCTGAGACCATTGTGGTGAATGTTTTTTTGCGGAGTTGATATGGAAATAAAAGGCTTCAAGTTCTCCGCAGTCGAAGCTGCCATCAAGAAGTCCGGCCGGCTCGACCTGGGGCTGATTTATTCCGAGACGCCGGCTGTGGTCGCGACGCTCTTTACCACCAACAGGGTGAAGGCGGCGCCTGTTCTCCTATCCATGGAACGGGCCAAAAGCGGTGTTGCCCAGGCGGTGCTGGTGAACAGCGGCAATGCCAATGCCTGCACCGGTTCGCAGGGGATGGACGATGCCCTGGAGAGCGGCCGGCTCGTAGCCAAAAGGCTTGGTATACCTGACGAGGCGACACTGATCGCATCCACCGGGGTCATCGGTGTTCCCCTCCCGATGGAGCGTATCAGGAAAGGGATCCCGCCGCTCATCGAGGGGCTTGGAACCGGGAGAGTGGCGGACCTGGCAACGGCGATCATGACCACCGATACATTTCCGAAACTGGAGACGCGCTCAGGGGAGGCCGGGGGAAAACCGTACACGATTGCCGGAATTGCCAAAGGGGCAGGGATGATCATGCCGAACATGGCCACCATGCTTGCTTTTCTGGTTACCGACGCGGCAGTCGAGCCGGCCTGGCTGGACAAGGTTTTCCGGGAAGCGAACGACGCCTCTTTCAACACAATAACCGTGGACGGCGACACCTCGACCAACGATACCGCCCTGATCCTGGCCAACGGCGCGGCCGGCAATGCCCCGCTTGCTCCCGGCAATCCGGATGCGGCCATGTTCGCCGGGCTTTTGCATGAAGTGATGCTTAGCCTTGCCAAACAGCTCGTCAGGGACGGCGAAGGGGCGACCAAGTTCGTCACGATCATCGTCAAGGGGGCCGTTTCCAGCACCGAAGCCAGGCAGGCGGCAATGGCCATTGCCAATTCAAGCCTGGTGAAGACCGCATTTTTCGGCCAGGATGCCAATTGGGGAAGAGTATTTGCCGCGGTGGGATATTCGGGCGCCCAGGTCGATCCCGGTCGGGTGGATCTCTATTTTGACGATGTAGCGATGACCCGCAATGGCATTTTTGCCGGTGGCGACGCCGAGGCCCGCGGCACTGAAGCGCTCAGGAACAAGGAATTTACCGTTACGGTTGATTTGAAGCTGGGTGCGGGCCAGGCAACCGTTTACACTTCCGACCTTTCCTATGACTACATAAAAATAAACGCCGACTACCGGACATAGAAAAAGGTTGGAAGACTGAAGGGTGTTTGGAAAACGAAGATTTACTTTAGCCTTCAACCTTCAGCCTTGACACCTGAATTTTCAGGAGGCGCCATGAACATGATAAAATCCTTTTCCTCGGTATGCTGTCTCGTTCTGATCGTACTCTCAGGCGCTCTGACGGTTCAGGCTGCCGATAACGGTCTGAAAATCATCGAGATGACGGTCACCACCAAAATCGTCAAGGGGAATCCCATCGATGCGGTCCACCGGATATCCTCCGCATCGGTCAAGGTACTCTACTGCTTTACCCGCCTGGACTCCACCACCGGGGCGGAGACGGCCATCCGCCACGTCTGGTACCGGAACAGCGACAAGGTAGGAGAATATCGATTGCCGGTCAGAGGGGAGCATTGGAGAACTTTCAGCAAGAAGATGATCAGTAAGGGGTGGGCCGGCGATTGGCGGGTCGAAGCTCTCGACAGCGAAGGGCATCTCCTGAAAACCGTGAAATTCAGGATGAATTGATTCTATTTCCAACCGTTACAACGAATTACACAAATTACACGAATGAAACCGTTAACTCCTTTGAATCACAAAATTATAGGTTCTACTTACCGGGGCGATACTAGAAAATCGGGCAACAGCGGTCCACGAATCGTTTCGTGTAATTCGTGTAATTTGTTGTCAAAAAGTCTTCTCGCCGTAATAATAATTATTTTCCTTTTTCATGCTGCGTTTGTTTTTGCCGGTGATCTTCCGCCAACACAGGTTGAGAAAACGCAAAAGATCGACCTGCTGATGGAGAGCGCCATTTCCCGGGGGCTTATCGCCGGGGGGGTAGTGCTGATCGGTGACCGCAAAGGGGTTCTGTTCGAGCAGGCCTACGGCAGAACTTCCCCAGGCCCCAACACACCATTGATGGAGATTGGCACGATCTTCGATATTGCCTCCCTGACCAAGGTGGTTGCCACCGCTCCCGCTATTCTGAAACTGGCCGAAGAGGGGAAGCTCTCCCTGGTTGACCCGGTCGTCAGATGGTTTCCGGAATTCGCCGGGAAAGGGAAGGATGACCTGCTTGTCCTGAACCTCCTCACCCATACATCAGGATTCGATGATTTCCCCCTCACCCCCCATAACCCCCTTCAAAGCGCCGTGGAACGGGCCGCCGCCCAGAAGCTTAACGGTGAAATCGGCAGCCGTTTCAGATACGCCGATATCAATTTCATCCTGCTTGGTGAAATGGTCAGAAGAATAACCGGAACAGGTCTCGATCGCTATGCGAGAGCGTCCTTCTTTTCCCCGATGGGAATGCAGGACACCTCCTTCAACCCGGACAGGGAGAAGGTCCAGCGCTGCTCGGCAACGATCGGGACGGATAATGCCCTGCTGGTCGGCCATGTTCAGGACCCCGTGGCCCGCCAGTTGGGAGGTATTGCCGGACATGCGGGGGTGTTCAGCACCGCCCGCGATCTGGCGAGATTCTGCCGGATGATCTTAAACGAAGGTGAATTTGAGGGGATACGCATTCTCTCCGAACGGGCCGTACGGCAGATGACGGCGCCCTATTTTTCCCGCGGTGGGAACGTGATACGCGGTCTGGGATGGGATATTGCCTCACCATATTCCGCGCCGAAGGGAAACGGCTTTTCGGAGGGATCCTTCGGGCATACCGGTTATTCCGGATCCTCCCTCTGGCTAGACCCGACGGCGGATATCTTCGTTATATTGCTCACCTCCCGCCTTAACTACAAAAACTACAAGGAGTTCAGCCAGTTGCGGAGTGAGCTGTCGACCCTCTCGCTAGAGTTATTTCCCGGTGCCGCTGCGAGGAGAGAACTTGTCGGCTACAACAGGCCGGACAGGTAAAAAACTTGACACATTTCCGGCTTTATGCTAGTTTTTTCGCACCCATGCACCGTTTACCCTATCCATGGCCTTATGCCAACTTCCCTGCCAGTGGAGGAATAGATGAGCAACAAACTGCTCCTCGCCGATGACAGCATCACCATTCGAAAGGTTGTAGGGATAATTTTCGCCAATGAAGATTATTCGCTTTCCGTAGTGGATAACGGTAGCGCGGCACTGGAAAAGGCCAGGGAGATCATGCCCGACATTATTCTGGCTGACGTTATCATGCCCGGCAAGACCGGTTATGAGGTCTGTGCGGAAATCAGGAGCGACCCTCTCCTAAGCCATATCCCCCTGCTTCTCCTGACCGGGGCCTTTGAACCTTTCGACGAAGAAAAAGCCAGGCAGAGCGGTGCGGATGATTTTATTTCCAAGCCGTTTGAATCCCTGCAACTGCTTGAAAAAGTCGAGAGGCTGATCGAGCTGGGCAAGGAAAGAAAAGCCGCCCGGCCTCCTCAGGCGCCCGAGGCGCCGGTTGCGGAAGTTCTCGAGGAGCCGGTTGCGGAAGTTCCGGAGGTGCCGTTTGCACCCCCCTTTGCTGCTGCATCGATTGCCGGGGAGTTTCCCCCGGCAGAAGAGGTGGTCGAGGAGCCTGCCTTCCTGATTGAAGAGCTCTCTGCGGACGAAGAAATCTTTGAGGAACTCGCCGAGGATGACTTATGGGGGACCTTTGAACTGGAGGCGGCAGCGGAGGGTGAGCCCGCTGAATTCGATGCGGTACTCGAAGAGGAGATAGTCGATCCTTTCGGCAAGTTCGAGATTGAGGAAGAACATGCCCTTATCGAAGAAGAGATCCCGGCTATTCCTGACACCGCTCCGGAAACAGCCGGCGCGCCCCCTGAAGAGCCCGGCCCCGTATGGGAACCGGTCGGAGAGGAGACATTTACTCTCGGGGAAGAGGCCGGAGCGGGCGCATTCGAATGCGTTTCAGAAGAGGCACCGTTCGGTAGCGCCGTCGGGGAAGAGCCGCCGATCCTTGAACCGGCCATGGGCGGGTATTTAGAGTTGGGCGCCCCCGCGGAAGAGCAGAAACCCGATCTCTCCTATCTTGGCGAATTGCCACGCACCGCGGAGCCCACCGTGCCGGAAACTGAGCTGCAATTCGCCCCGGAAGAAGAGTATGTCCCGATCCGTCCCCCTGTCGAACCTCCTCTCTCCATACCCGATGCGGCGCCGGTCAAGGCATCCCCTGCAGTTTACGGTGAGCCGGTCTTAAGCGACGAACAGCTTGCCTCCATCATTGCCAAAATTTCCCGGGAGATCATCGAGAAGATCGCCTGGGAGGTGGTTCCCGATCTGGCGGAAACGCTCATCAGGGAGGAGATAAGAAAGATCAAGCAGGGCATGCAGGAGTAGAACAGGAGATGTCGACAGACATCGCCGGTTATGTCAGCAATGAGTTGATGGAATGGGGATTTTATATCCCCATTTCATTTTCAATAAAGCTATTTTGAGGTTGGTTGCATGGCTGAAAAAGAGATTGCCAAGATTTACGAGCCAAAGGACGTTGAGACAAAGTGGTACCGTGAGTGGGAAAGTAAGGGTTATTTCCATGCCGACGCACTTTCCGCAAAACCTCCCTTCAGCATTGTCATCCCCCCCCCCAACATAACCGGCGTACTCCACATGGGGCATGCGCTGAACAATACCCTGCAGGATATCCTCTGCCGCTGGAAACGGATGAGCGGCTACAATGTCCTCTGGATGCCCGGGACCGATCACGCCGGGATCGCCACCCAGAACGTGGTGGAGCGCCAGTTGGCCGCCGAGGGGAAGAACCGTTTCGACGTGGGGCGGGAGGCATTCATCGCGCGGGTCTGGCAGTGGAAGAAGGAGTCGGGGGGACAGATCATCGGCCAGTTGAAGAGGCTCGGCGCCTCCTGTGACTGGGAACGGGAGCGGTTCACCATGGACGAGGGGCTCTCCCGGTCGGTGCGCGAGGTTTTCGTCCGTCTCTTCGAGGATGGGCTGATCTACCGCGACAACCGGCTTATCAACTGGTGCCCCCGCTGCCATACGGCCCTTTCCGACATCGAGGTGGAACATGAGGAACAGAAGGGGCATCTCTGGTATCTCCGCTACCCGGTAACAGGCTCCGACCGTTGTCTGGTGGTCGCCACCACCCGTCCCGAAACGATGCTCGGGGACACCGCCGTGGCGGTGAATCCCGCGGACGACCGCTACCGTGATCTGATAGGCGGCAGCGTCCGCCTGCCGCTGGTGAACCGGGAGATACCGATCATTGCCGACGATTACGTGGATATGGAGTTCGGCACCGGCGTAGTGAAGATCACCCCGGCCCACGATTTCAACGACTTCGAGGTGGGAAAACGGCACAACCTGGATATCATCAACGTCTTTGACGAGTCCGGGGTCATCAACGCCGCCGGCGGCCAATATGAGGGTATGGAGCGCTTCGCTGCGCGGAGGCGGATCATCGCGGACCTTACTGCCCAGGCGTTCCTGGAAAAGATAACCGACCACACCCTCGCGCTGGGAGGGTGCTACCGCTGCAAGACAGTGGTGGAGCCGTACCTCTCCCTGCAGTGGTACGTTAAAGTCAAATCATTGGCTGAACCGGCTCTGGCCGCGGTTATGGGGGACAATCCCCGGACCAGGATCTATCCTGATCAGTGGCGACGAAATTATATCGACTGGATGGAAAATATCCAGGACTGGTGCATCTCCCGGCAGATTTGGTGGGGTCATCGCATTCCGGCCTGGTACTGCGGCCAATGCGGCAAAATTACCGTGACCAGGGTCGATCCGGTTATTTGCGGCAGCTGCGGCAGCGACGGGATCAGGCAGGACCCCGACGTACTGGACACCTGGTTTTCCTCTGCCCTCTGGCCCTTCTCCACAATGGGGTGGCCGGATAAAACCCCGGAACTGGCGGCCTTCTATCCCACCTCCTGCATGGTGACCGGTTTCGATATTCTATTTTTCTGGGTGGCGCGTATGATGATGGCAGGGATCCACTTCATGGGGGATGTGCCGTTTCGCGAGGTTTACATCCATGCCCTGGTGCGCGATGCCCAGGGGCAGAAGATGAGCAAATCGAAGGGAAACGTCATCGACCCGCTTACCGTCATCGACTCCTACGGCACCGATGCGTTCCGTTTCACCCTGGCGGCCTTTGCCGCCCAAGGGCGCGACATCAAGCTCGCCGAGGAACGGATTGCCGGATACCGCAACTTCGCCAACAAAATCTGGAACGCGGCCCGTTTTGCCCTGATGAACCTGGAAGGGTTCGATCCAGATCCGGTGAAATACGAGGATCTGCGACTATCCGAAGGGGAGAAATGGATACTGCACCGGCTGAACGAGACGGTACGCGAAACGAACCGCGCTCTGGACGATTACCGCTACAATGAGGCGGCCATGGGGCTCTATCAGTTCACCTGGAGCGAATTCTGCGACTGGTACCTGGAACTCTCAAAGAAAGAGCTGTACGGCGATGACCAGGAACGGAAGAGGGCGGCCCGGTACGTACTCTGGTACGTGCTGGAGCAACTCCTGCGCCTTCTCCATCCTTTCATGCCGTTCATTACCGAGGAGATCTGGCAGACGCTCCCCGGCAAAAAACCGGCGCCGAGCATTATGCTCGCCCCCTACCCCACCCCCCGTGACGACCGCAATTTCCCGGAGGCGGCCACAAACATGGAGAAGGTCATGGCGGTCATCAGCGCCATCCGCAATATCCGCGGCGAGATGGAGGTACCGCCCAGCAAGGAGATCGCGGTGATACTCTCCTGCGCAAGCAGTGAGAGCCTCTCGCTCATGAAGCACAACGAGGGGGCTATCTTGAGCCTTGCCCGCGTTGCGGATCTGGCCATCGGCCGGGACATCGAAAAACCGCAGGACGCCTCCATCCAAGTGGCCGGGGACGTACAGATCTTCGTGCCCCTTCGGGGCATCGTCAACGTGGAAGAAGAAGAGAAACGGCTCGGGAAGGAGATCACCAGGTTCGACAAGGATATCGACTTCCTCGGGAAAAAGCTGGATAATACGAGCTTCGTGGAACGCGCGCCGGCCGATGTGGTGGCAAAGGAGCGGGAAAAGCTGGCTGAATTCACAGGCAAGAGGCGGCTTCTGGAAGAGAGCCTGGAGAAGATAAGAAAGTTGAAATGAACAACCTGCCGATAGCAGCTAGCGGGTGATTTTCCGGAGGGAAATGGTGACATTGCCGATCTCCTTTTACATATTCGTCTTCATCTTCGGAGCAGTGGTCGGCTCCTTCCTCAATGTCTGCATCTGCCGGCTCCCACGCAGCGAGTCGATCGTCTTCCCTCCCTCCCACTGCCCGGACTGTGACTTCAAGATACCTTTCTACGACAATATCCCGATTTTGAGCTATCTCGTCCTCCGCGGGAGATGCCGTTCCTGCAAGGGGCGGATATCCTTCCAATATCCCATAGTGGAGCTTTTGAATGCTCTCCTCACCCTCTTTTTGTTCATAAAGTTCGGCGCATCTCTCACCTTCCTTATTCTGTTTATCTTCTGCTCCGCTCTCGTCGTTATCACCTTCATCGATCTGGAACACCAGATCATACCCGATGTAATAAGCCTTCCGGGCATCCCCCTCGGTTTCGTCTCATCCTTTTTTATAAGCGACCTTTATCACGAGGGGATGGTATTGGGCTGGAAGAGCTCCCTTATCGGCATAGTGGTCGGCGGCGGGAGCCTGTGGCTGGTAGCCCACATCTATGAACTTATCACAAAAAAAGAAGGAATGGGTGGGGGTGACATCAAGCTCCTGGCCATGATGGGGGCCTTTTTTGGCTGGAAGGGGGTACCATTCATTATTTTTGTCAGCTCCCTTGCCGGCTCGCTGATCGGCATTACCGTCATGCTCATCCAGAAAAAAAATTCAAAGCTGGCAATCCCGTTCGGCCCCTTCCTTGCCCTCGCAGCAATTTTGTATATATTTTTCGGCAGAGAGTTGATACATTGGTATTTAAGCTTAAGTAGCGGAACGGGAGGGTAAAACCGCCTGCTGTACGGAACTCGCAGCTGTGCCGTGACGTCAGACCGCTCCAGGCCTTTATGCTGAACAATAATTTTTGTCTCCCGGATGGACTGTTTTTTGATATTGCAGCCATATTGAGTGCCCGATGCTACGATCGTTTCGTTTCAGCCTCACCTTTGCGCTCCTCTCTTCTCTTGCCTGCCTGCTGGTCCTCACCTGGATCCTGCTCAGTCTCATCTCATTCAAAACAGCGGAAAGGGACCTCCTTGCCCAGAAAAACGAGGAGGCCCGGATCCTTCTTGCTTCCTTTATCAGCATCCTTCCGGGCCGGATTTCCTCCCTTAACGGGGAATCGACAGCCGGGCTGCTTGCCGGGAAACTCGCCCGGGAAAGGGTTTTTGCCGGGCTCAGGGTGGTAGATAGCAGGGGTGAAACTGTTTATTCCATTGCCGACAACGGCGCGGCCGATCCTCTCCTTCTTGAAACCTTGAAAACAGGGAGAGACTCCTTCATATTTTCCCGGGATGGCGGCATCATTTTTCGCTATGCGTCAATCCGTGACAACGGAGGAATTGCCGGTGCCGCTCGCCTGGCGCTCTCCCTTGTCAGGGAGCATGAGCGGCTGAAAAGTTCCAGGCATATATTTCTTGCCTATTTCATACTCGATTTCTTTCTGCTCCTTGCACTCGGTTCATATCTCCTGTCGCGCATCATTGTTGTGCCGATCAGAAAACTTCTGGCCGCGACCGAACAGATCGCCGCCGGTGATTACACGCAAACAGTCCATGTCCCGGGAGGCGCAGAGATAGCTGAACTGGCCGAATCCTTCAACGCGATGCAGGCCGCCTTGAAAAGCAAACGTGAAGAAGCCGAAGCACACATGAAATCACTGGAGAGGGCTAACTGTGAGCTCCATGCTGCCCGTGAAGAAACCATCCGCACGGAAAAGATGGCTTCCGTTGGAATCCTTGCCGCCGGCACGGCCCACGAGATCGGTACGCCGCTGTCGGCCATCATCGGTTATACGGGGATACTGCTCGATGAGCTGAAGGATGATGCAAAGAACGCCGATTATCTGCGCAGGATCGAACAGGAATCTACGCGCATCGACCGCATTGTCCGTGACCTGCTCAATTATGCCCGTCCCACTACTGCGGAGTATGATAGCGTGGATGTGGCCGGCCTGTTGACAGACACCCTCGATATGCTGGAGCGACAGGGAATTTTCAAGAAGATCAAAACTTCCATGGAGGTTGAGGAAGGTATGCCGCCTCTCTTTATCGACCGGCACCAGATGCAGCAGGTATTGGTAAACCTGATCATCAATGCCAGGGACGCCTTGCCGGACGG